>JBKPQD010000221.1:0-15308 GCA_046733915.1 Chloroflexota bacterium | reverse complement strand
GACAGGCGATGATGGAAGAGGTGGATCTGGTCGAAGCGGGCGGGAACTATGGCTGGCCGATCCGTGAAGGGACGACTTGCTTTAACTCCCAGCGCTGGGACCAGCCCCTCGAAAGCTGCACGTCGGCCGGTCTGACCGCCCCGATCATCGCGTATCCGCATGCCGGTGACCTCTCGGCAGTCATCGGGGGAGTTGTCTATCATGGACAAGCCATCCCAGGGCTGAATGGCGGCTACATTTTTGGCGATTGGGGCCGCGGCAAAGGCCACGTCTTTGTAGCTCGTCCGCGTAGGTTCGGCTGGGGATTGTGGAACGTCACGGAGATCCAAATCCAATTTTCAGAGATGGAACACGACTTGGGGCAACTTCTTGCCATCGAGCAGGATCGGAACGGGGAACTGTATCTGCTCACCAAAGCAGCCGGTTTGGGCGCCACAGGAGACACTGGGAACATCTACAGGATCATTCCAGCCACACCGTAGTTTTGGGAACCGATTTGCAGCCAGCGGTGTAGTGCCTCTAGATTAACCAATGCCACCCGAGAGTGTGGCGGCCTACTTATGAGAAGGAGCGCTTACAAATGAAAACCAAACGTCATCTTTACCTGCTTCTACTGGTCCTTGCCCTGGTGGGAATTCCAACCGCGGTCGTCTTTGCCAAGGAACTGGGCGCGCTGACAGTTACTGGTCCGGGCATCAAGGGCGAACTGACCTTGAAAGACCCCAATTTCATGATGAAGTTAGAACAATCCGGGTTCTTTGAGCAGGCGGCTCTCACCAAGGCGCCCAAGGACTTGAATTTGGATTCCGGATACAACATTACGGCCGTTCTAAATCTGGATGGGAAAATGACCCCCTATGTTCAAATGGTGTATTATGCGACCAAGGAGGGTCAACCAGGTTATGTCCACTACACGAGCCGGCTCAAGGGAGATAGCCTGCAGCCTGTCGATGAGTGGAATATCCTCAGCCGTAGTGCGGATGATACATTCCGAGCGATGATGGCGGCAAATAAAATCACCTTGCAATCCGCGCTGGTGTCAGCGACCATCAAAGCCGAGGCGCCTGCCCCGGGACCGGCAGTAGTACAACCCGTGACGGCGCCTGCAGTACCCCGAGCATCGCTTCCTGCCTCCTTCCTCGTTCTGGCAGCAGGCACGATGATCGTTTTGCTCATCGGGGCGGGGCTGGCTATCCGGCGCCGGACGGTGAATGTGAGCAGTTAGTAGAATTCGATTGCAGACCAAAAAATCCGAAGCAAATGAGCTTCGGGTTTTTGATTCTCGTAATTTGGATACGATTTCTTCAAAAATTGTATCTTGGAATAACATTCTCGTTTCGTTAACAAATCCTATAAGTACGGGTACAATACTAGTCATCTTAACTTTCCCCCACCGCGAAAGGTGGGTACCTAAAATCTAAAGGAGTATTCCCCATGTATCACACCATCATCATTGTCGGCAACGTAGGCAAGGATCCAGAAATGCGTTATACGCCCTCCGGACAGGCCGTCACATCCTTTTCGGTAGCAACCAATCGCCAGTACACGACCGGGAACGGTGAACAGGTAAAGGAAACCATCTGGTTCCGTGTCACCACGTGGGGCAAACAGGCGGAAGTTTGTAATCAGTACGTCCGAAAAGGATCCAAGGTTTTGATCGAAGGCCGTCTCACTCCTGATAAGGCAACCGGTGGCCCCCGTATCTGGACCAAGCAGGATGGCTCTTCCGGCTCTTCCTTCGAAGTGACTGCCGGAACTGTGCGCTTCCTTTCTTCTCGCGGCGAAGGCGGTGAAGCGCCAATGATGGGCGGTATGGAAGGAGCCGAAATTCCTGCCGAGGATGACATCCCGTTCTAGTGCAACCAGGCAGGTCTCATAATTAAAGTTGCCCGGCTGATCTATTGTAGAGAAAGAGATGGTCAAACAACTTGCATGACAACACCTCCCCAACCTACCGGACCTAAGATCAACGTCCCTGAAGGGACCGAAGCGGTCTACGCCAACCTGGCGCGCATTTCACACTCCCCAGCCGATATCGTGATCGACTTCGCTCATATCCTACCCGGGGAATCGACTGCCAATATTCAATCCCGTGTTGTCATGAGCCCCTTAAGCGCAAAGCTGTTGATGCATGCGCTGACCGAAAACCTTGGACGCTACGAAGCAGCGTTTGGCGAGATCAAAATGCCCGGCAACAGCACCCTGGCCGAAAATTTATTTCGCCCCTATCATCCTCCCGAGCCGCCCAAGGAATAGTATTGTATTAAGAGCCGCACGAATTATTCAACATTTGATTTTCAATTTCCACATCCATGTAAAATTGACCGGTGAATTAGACAAACAATAGAACATATAAAACCGAGAAAGAGCCATGCACAAACTTGAAAGTATCGCCAACCAGATCCGTGAGACGTTTGATATCCGTACTGCCCGGCGGGACCAGGCGCTGGCTGAAGCGCGCCAGTTGACGCGCGCCTGTTCTCTGGCGATCCGTGCCGTGCACCGCGATGATAAGGAAGTGATGGAGGGACATTTACGCGATGCCCGCAATCTGGCAGATAAATTGCGCATCGAACTGGCAAACCACCCCGATCTGTTTTTCGCGGGCTACACCCAAGATGCGCTCAAAGAGTTTGTAGAGGCAAATGTGACCTGCGCTTTGATCCAGAACCAACCGCTTCAGACGCCCGAGGAGCTCAACGTGGAAGAAGTGACGTTTCTCAACGGGTTGGCGGAAGTGGTCGGTGAATTGCGCCGCCGCATTCTCGATATTCTCCGTTCTGGCTATTCCACAGAAGCCGAGCGTCTTCTCGGCTATATGGATGAGATCTATTCGGTCCTGGTCACGATGGATTATCCCGACGCGATCACAAATGGCCTCCGCCGCCAAACGGATCTGGCGCGTGGCATTATCGAGAAGACGCGTGGCGATGTCACTTCCAGCCTGCGCGGCGCTTATCTGACCGAGGCGATCAAGCAATTAAGTGCCCAACTGAATGGCAAGCTGGGCGGCAATCTCTTTCCCAATGAGGATGATGTGGATATCAGCATCCCAAGAAGTGAGGATGACTAGTGTATGGGGCGCGCCGGGCGTAAGTATCGGCTGATCGTATACCAGCACCTGCTAAACCGCTGGTGGCCTGCCATGTTCGCCATCGGCATCGGATTGTTCGCCATCGCCTATAGCGAGTACATCAGTCCGTTGGGGCGTTTTATCACCTGGCGCTGGCAGCTTCCTGTGGCTGTCGGTGCACTCGCAATTTTTATCGGCTTGTTTTTTATTGTCATCAAGAACTTTGCCTACGTCCAACCCACTTCTAATTATCTAAAGCTTGTCACACCGTTTATGCGTGTGAATATTTCCTACCGGCGGATCAAGAAAGCGCTGCCGACGGAAATGCGTATTCTCTTCCCCCCAAAAAGCCTTTCCGGTTGGCTGCAGGATATTATTGCTCCGCTTGCCAATGAGACCGCCTTAGTGCTGGAGTTGAGTGCCTATCCCATTTCACCGGCGGTTTTGCGCATATTCCTCTCGAGGTTCTTTTTCAAAGATAAGAGCCCGCATATCGTCATCCTGGTCCGGGATTGGATGTTGCTGAGCGCAGAGTTAGATAGCATGCGCTCGGCGACCGGTCCGAGTCCGACCCAACCGCGTAAACGCACGACGGAATCCATCCTCTCCCGGCTGCCCGAGAAATGAATATTTACTTTGCCTGTTCCATCACCGGCGGACGGGAGTTCGAGTCCGTATATCAGACGATTACCAAAGCCCTGGTGGACGACTGCCACGAGGTGCCGACTGCGCATCTGGCCGAGTCGGGCATTACTGCCCTGGAAGCGGTCATCGAGCCCGTGGAGGTGTACACCCGTGATATTACATGGATTCGCGCCAGCCATGTCTTGGTTGCTGAGGTGAGCGTTCCATCCCATGGAGTCGGCTATGAGATTGGATATGCGCTTGCGCTGGGGAAGCCTGTCCTGGCCGTCTACGAAGAGGGTCGAAAGCTGTCAAAAATGATCAGCGGCAATCCGGACCCGAATTTATACGTCAAAATGTACCGGAAGCCTGAAGATGCTGTTCAGTTGGTCAGAGCGTTTTTATCGTCCAGCTTTATTCGTGAAAAAAGTCACTAGTTATCAGTTACATTCTACGATGGTGTAAATGCCGGGGCTGAACTATTATGAATGCGGAGACGGAACAAAGACACCTCCAAATGCTCCTCACTGTCTCCTCCTTTGGCGAAAGCTTCCGCCGAACCTACGCAGTTCGGCGGAAGCATTTTTAACTTCTCAAATAAGAATGAGTTACTGAGGTGGCGCTGCTTTTGAAAATTATTTCTTAACGGCGGAAGTAGCTTCCGAGAGGATTGGCAGAACAACAAAGAACGAACTGCCCTTCCCCTCTACAGACTCCACCCAAATGCGCCCCTGGTGACTTTCTACAATCGTTTTGACGATCGCGAGCCCAAGCCCCGAACCTTCAATTTCGGTGTCAACATTGCTTGCCCGGTAAAACTTATCAAAGATGCGCGGCTGCTCATTGGCAGGAATTCCGGGACCAGCATCAGTTACCGTTAAGATCATCTGGTCATCCTCGGAGTGGATCGATACATTGATTTCACCATCCGGATAGGAATATTTGATCGCGTTGCCAACCACGTTGTCCATCACCTGTCGCAAGCGGATTGGGTTCGCGCGCAAAGCAGGCAAGGCGGGACTAATATCGATCTTCACCGTAAGATGCTTGGACTTAATTTGTCCCTGCAACATGTCGATTGTGTAGCGCAGGATCCCGTCCAATTGGATGAATTCACGCCGCGTGTCCAGGCCCGCCTCGATACTGCCAATATCCAAAAGATCGTTGATCAAACCGGTGATCTGTTGAACACTGTCTTGAATGCGATGCAAAAAGTCGCGCTGGAGATCGTTGAGCGTTCCCGCTCGCTCCACCAGCTCGGTATACCCAATCACCGACGTCAGAGGAGAGCGCAAGTCATGTGAAACCGTATGGACAAATTCACTTCGGACGCGGTCCATCTCTTTCAGGTAGGTAATATCCTGCATGGTGAGGGCGCGCCCAACATCATGGATCATCGTCAGCTGGGCATTGCCCACCCGCCCATCGGCAAAACTGACCTCATGATATTGCAACGGGTCCGCAGAGTCGTTGCGGTTGAGCAGGGCGCGCAAATCCGGATGCGTGAGCACATCCATAGCGGGCTTGCCGATGGCTGTCGTTTCATCCAACCCAAAGGTATGGCACATGGCGGGATTGATGAAAAGAACATGATTGTCAAGATCCAGGAGCATGATGCAATCATGGATGCTATTGAATACTGCTTCCAGACGGGATCGCTCAGCTTCCGAAATTTGGGCGCGCTTCTGGAGGGAAGCGGTTGTCTTTTTGACCTCGCGCCGCAGCCAATCTCCCATGCGGTGGGCATTTTGCAGGCTGGTCTCCACGGCATTGATGATATCGTCGGTGTGCAGCGGAGGAGACAGATAGTTGCCCAGACCCAGTCGGAGAATATCGTTAATCATGTGGGGTTGAACTTGTTCGGTATAAAGCAAGAACGGTAAAGTAGGAAAGCGCTCGTGCAGCTCCCTGGCAATCTTTAAGCCTTTCAGCCCATTAAAATTTTCCCCAATTAACAAGAGGGCTGGCGTTGATTCCTGCAGAATGCGCGCGAGCGCCTTTGTATCCCGGGCAATGGCTGTATCATAGTTGATGGCGCGCAGGACACGATCCATCAAATTCAGGGTTGGAGATTCTTCCAACGCCAGCAGGATCAAATCGGGCTTTGACATAGATGTGTTGAAGGGATTTTACTGCTTTTTTAAACGAATGGGGATAGGAGGTGTAGTTCTCTCCGCAGCACGTGACATGCGCTCGAGCGCAGCGCGTGCAGTTTGCAGGGCTTCCCGCTGGTGCTCGGTCAGGTTGCCCGCTCTTTCTGCGAGCAGCAGGTCTATTGGATAGCTCGCAGACTTTAGGTCCTCGGCCATGGAATTTCGCATGGATTCGAGCAATGCGTTCTGTCGTTTCTCGCCCTCGCGGGAAGCCTGGACGGTATTGTTCAGGGCACGAAAGAGGCGTGCATTCACAAGAGAAATGGAAGCATAATCGGCGACCGCTTCGAGCAGCGCCTGCTCGGTCTTTTCAAAGGGACGGTTTTCCCGGCGCAGGACGACCAGCATCCCGATCACTTCCTTCTGGATTTTGATGGGAACTGCACAGGCCGCCCTACCCAAATTCGCAATCCGAAACTTTAGCAAAGGATCGCCTGCGATCGACAACGTTTCACCAGAAAGAGCCACCAGGCCGGTGATTCCATCGTCAAGCGGCATGTTGATTTTCTTCGCCCAGACTTCAGGCAGCCCGTGCTGGGCGGCGAGCAGAAAGGTCTTGCTGTCATCGTTGCGGACCAGAAGCCAGGCAGTATTTGCCTCCGAAACCTGAATAGCACCGTCCACGATCTTTTGAAAAAGGAAGCGCTGGTCGGTGATGGACATGACTGCCTTGCCCACATTCAGGATGGCAGTCAGCTCCCGGACCCGACGCTGCAGCTCATGATTGGCTTCACTCAATCGTATGTCCAGGCGCTGACGGTCGCGGGTCTCGTGGACGTGACTGAGCACTCGTTCCACAGCGGAAATAACTTCCGCGTCACGGGCGGGCCATAGCAGATAATCGGCGGCACCGAGCCGGAATGCCTGAATGACATCCTGCTCCTGCCCCTTGCTGGCAACCACGAGCAGCGGTGTGCTTACACCCTGGGAAGAAAGCGCGATGAGCAGGTCCTTGGCGCTCAAGCCAGGAAGGTTTAAGTTTGCAATGATCAAGTCAGGGGGAGTCTGAACCGCATGTTTGATGGCGGATGATGCTTCGGTGACGACATCCACCTGATAGCCGACGGACCGCAGGGCCTGGCGGGCGATCAAATCGCTGATCTCAGGATCATTTTCAACGAGTAAAATGCGATCCCCGGAAGATGCCATATACTCTCTCTTGAGCAATCGGTATTTGCCTGTTCGGATTGTAACACTCTTTACCGAACGAAGTTCAGAGTAATTTGAGTTCACATTCCTTGATACGTAACGCAGAAATGTGTGTTAACTAAAGTATACAAGGCCACCTGAATGACCAAAAAGTTTGATTTCCGCCAATTCCTGCCCATTGCCAGTGTTGGCCTGGTGGCAGGGATCATCCAGCTCCCGCTTGTTATCTCTTTTGCTATTCTGATTTTTTCTGGGGAACTTTCGAAGTTCTCCACCCTGGGAATTGGGATGGTCTTGTTTGGCGGGCTGATTCTGCAAGTGATTATTGCCCTGACCAGCTCTGTGCCGGGCATGATCGGGGGTCCGCAGGATAGCCCAGCAGCCATCATGGGATTGACTGCTTTATCGATCGCCGCGAGCATGGAGAGTGCGTCCGCCGAGGCGAAGTTTATCACCGTGGTCATGATGGTCATATTAACCTCCGTTTTCTCGGGGGTACTGTTTCTGTTGATCGGCGGATTCAAGCTCAGCCGCCTGGTGCGCTTCATCCCCTACCCTGTCGTGGGCGGGTTCGTCGCTGGCACCGGTTTGCTCTTGACGGAAGGGGCGCTCGGCATACTAATGGGAAAGATACCGGGCGTAGCGAATCTGGGAAGTCTCCTCACGCCGGAACGGCTGTTGTTGTGGATTCCAGGTGTTCTTTTTGGAGTGATCCTATTAATCGCCTCGCGGCGCTCAACCTATTTTTTGACCTACCCCGCCTTACTCGTTGGTGCGATGCTTTTGTTTTATCTCGTCCTATGGATGAAGGGGTATACGACCCAGGATGCGCGCCAAATGGGTTGGCTGCTGGGACCGTTCCCTCATGGGACATTATGGAAGCCGCTGGATCTTTCGCTCCTCGCCCAAGTGAATTGGAAACTGATCGCCGCGCATTCGGGCAACATGATCGCGGTTGCCATGATCAGCCTGGTGGCTTTGCTGCTGAATGCTAGCGCCCTGGAATTGATTGCCCAAAAGGATGTCGATCTCAACCGCGAGCTGATTTCGACCGGCATCGCAAACATCGCCGGCGGAATGATAGGCAGTTCAACCGGATACCATCAGCTGGGAATTTCTGCACTCGCCTTCCGGATGGGTATTTCCAACCGGTTGGTTTCCCTTTTTGCCGCCTCGGTTACCGGACTGGCACTCTTATTCGGTGCCTCCGTGCTCTCCTTGATGCCCAAACTGATCGTCGGCGGGCTGATTCTTTTCGTCGGCTTATCGTTCCTGGTGGAATGGCTGTACGATGCATGGTTCCAACTGCCACACACGGATTATGCTCTCGTCTGGCTGATTCTGATTGTCGTGGGCCTGGCAGGCTTTCTGGAAGGCGTAGGGATGGGAATCGTCATTGCCACGATCCTCTTTGTCGTCAATTACAGCCGCATCGATATTATCAAGGATTCACTGACGGGCGAAACCTATCGTAGTAACACGGAGCGCCCGCTTGAACACCGGCAGCTGATCCAACATCTCGGTCAGCAAATCCAGATCCTGCGTTTGCACGGGTTTGTTTTCTTTGGCACCTCGCAAAGTTTGGTGCGGCGCATCAGCGACCGTTTGAAAGATACCAGCATGCAAAGGATCCGTTATCTCATCCTGGATTTTCAGCAAGTGACCGCGCTGGATTCGTCCGCTGTGTTCAGTTTCGTCCGTTTGAAGCAGCTGGCGGACACGTATTATTTTTTTATTGTGCTCACCGATGTCTCTCTGGCGATTAAAGCGCAACTGGCGCGCGCCGGTTTGCAGGATAACAATGCGCAGATCCGGTTTTTTCCCAGCATGGACTACGGCATGGAGTGGTGTGAATCGAAGATGTTGGTAGACGATGGTACTTCCACAATTATCCGCGCCGGGTCTTTGCGTGCCCAATTAAAGAAGCTTTTTGCCTCGAATGCGGATGTCGAGAAATTCATGAGCTATCTGGAAAAAGAAACTGTACAGGAATACCACATCGTCATCCAGCGCGGCGAGGAACCCGACTGTATGTACTTTGTGGATTCCGGCCATCTGACCACCCGGATCGAAATTTCAAAGGGAAAGTTTATCCGCTTGATGACACAGGGCGGCGGCACCATGGTGGGTGAGATGGGATTGTTCCTTCACCAGGCTCGCACGGCGACGGTGGTCACCGACCAGCCAAGTACTCTATATCGCCTGAGCATTGACTCATATAACAAGATGATGCAGGATGACCCCAGCCTTGCATTTCGTCTCCACCAATGGATTGGAAGTGTGCTTGCCACACGTCTGGCGGAAAACAATCAAACACTTGAAGTACTGTTAAGTTAAGAGACCTTCACAAGGTTCTCCAGTTTGAAAACTGGATATGACTTTCCCGTGACAATCCCACGATGATTCGTGATGGACTTCTCCGGTCCGAAGGAAGCCAGGGCCTGCTGCTGTTCCGAGGAAAGGACTCCCAGCTGGCGCAGAATCTCAATCGTCACCGCCGGGCGCACGCGGTTCGAGGACTCGAGTCCGCTACCCATGCGTGATGCATCGCCATCGGAGATCTTCATCGTAATTCCCACACCCGGCGAATCCGGGCTTAACACCCCGGGCAATAGGCCGACGATCTGGTAACCCTCTGCACCGCGCTTGCAGACGATTCTTCCCGCCCCTACGCGCATTAATTGCTCGTCAAATTCACCATAGCCACTGACCATTTCAGGATACGAGGTCATTGCTGAGGTAATTTTTCGGCAGGCAGAAGCGCGTATGCTTGTCAATGTGTGTGGATCGCAGAAGCGTGCGAAGCCGAGCGCGGCGTTATATAACGGTACCGCAAAATTGGGTGCGGAGCAACCGTCGGTGCCAAGCTGCACTTGCTCCACGCTCAGCCCACACAGATCCGCGAAGGTGTGAAGGATATTTTGTTGGATGGGATGGGTGATATCGAGATAATGCTCAAGCGGTAACCCACGCATCTTCGCATGTGCCAGCATCGCGGTATGCTTCCCGGAACAATTGTTATGATTCGTCCGCGGCGCTTGATCGTGGATAATTAATGACTTCAACTCATCCACATCGCCAGGCAAGTGCGTGCCGCATTGCAGATCACCTTCTTCAATTCCAATCTTTTGTTGTAGTTGGGACACCGCTTGCACATGCATGTCACTGCCTTCGTGCGAGGCGCACGAAAGTGCGAGCTCGCGCGGCGTAAAATTGAAATACTCAACGCCACCGTGTTCTACAAACGGTAGCGCTTGAAATGGTTTGGCACTGGAGCGTAAAAAAGCGACCGTTTGTGGGTCGCCATAGGATGCAATCAAGTTTCCGTTCGAATCTACAACGGCAATCGAACCATAGTGGACAGATTCAACGACCTCCCCGCGGGTCACTCCAAAGATGGGCTGTGCGGTCACGATTCCTCAAGGGTATGACGAGATGTGGGTTGATAATGGCGAGTGTAATAATGCTGCAATCCATAGCGCAGGCGATGCAGGTATTGCCGCTGCCGGGCGACGGGTGCCCGGAAATCTTTTAGAATTTGATCGGCAAGCTTGTCGGTGGCTGGATTGGCAGGTTTCTTCTTGGCGAGCTTATCGATCTTGTCGTAAATGCGCTTAAGCACCTCGATCTGGCTGCGGACGTTCTGCAGGGTCACTACGCCCCCGCGCCCGCTGACGATAATATATCCCTTGTACTCGGGCTCCAGCAGGATTTTTAGAGTCTCAATCCATTCCGGCAGGTCGGCATGTGCCAGAAATGGAGGCTGGCCTTTCATCACCGCGTCGCCGATGAAAACGACCTTTTCCTCCGGCATGGTCACCCAAATCGAACCGGTACCGGGACCCGGCCGATTCTCCAGGATGATCGGCGCATCACTCCAATGGATATCGATCTTCTCGACAAACGAGATTTCGGGCGGCGCCCAGCGCACACTTCCCAAGCCGGGGATCGCTTCCCAATTCGCACCGGTCTCGTCGCCCTGCGCTTTGAAAGTCGTCGGCCGGTTGCGGAAGGCTTGCGCCGTTTTTTCGTGGGCAATCACGGTGCAATCCATGGCGCGGACGCCCAACGTACGGTCGGGGTGCGCATCCAGGTTGATTAGGATTCGTTCTGGTCCGTTCCCCATGCCCATTAGTGAGGCGCGCCAGGTACGCCCATCTTCCGGAGAGGGCGGCGCATCGATCTGGATCAAACCGCGTGGCTGGGTGATCACGCCCAGGGTCACGCCCAGATAGCGGTCTTCAATATACACATTTTTTGCAATTGCATCCATGGAAAACTATTTGCTCCTGTAAGACATAGCTAGTCTGCGGTACCCGCGAGCTGCTCAACGGTTGCCACCGGGAAAGTGAAATGGAACGTGGAACCGTTGCCCTGCTCACTCTCTACCCAAATACGACCGCCATGTCCCTGCACGGCGAGGCGGCAAAATGCAAGTCCAATGCCGAGACCGCCCGGCTTGCTGGTGCCGCGCAGCCGGGTGAACTTGTCGAATATACGATCCAGCTCTGCGGCCGGGATCCCGGGTCCGTTATCCTGAATCCACATGTGGATCCATTCATTGGCTGGACGCGCCCCAATCTCTATAGTTCCGCCCGCCGGGCTGAATTTACTGGCGTTCTCCATCAAATTGATGAGGACACGCCGCGCCATATCCTCATCCACCCAGATCGGCGCAAGCTGCTTTGGCAGGTTGGTCGTCAGTGTCTGGCGGCGTCCTCCGGCGACCGGAGCCACATCTTCCACCGCACTCTTGATTAGATCTAGTGTGTCCACGGCTTTTTGATCTGCCACCGGTTGGCCGGATTCCAGCCTGCTCACATCCAGCAAAGAGCTGACCAGGCGCTGGATACGATCGGTGGAATTTTCCGCGATCTTCAGGATAGAAAGAACCGTGTCTTTGTCGTCCTCAGGCACCATGCTGTAAAGCACATCCAGGCTTGAGACGATGTTCGCTAGGGGAGAGCGTAAATCATGATAGATCATCGCGGTCAGATCGTCGCGCAAGCTATCAAGCTCCTTGCGTTCTGTAATATCGCGCAGGATCCATTGAATGGAATCGTTCTCGTCGAATTCGACGCGCCGGGCATGAACTTCCACCGGTACCTGCGTATCATCCCGCCTGCGCAAGGATGACTCGTATGAGCAGGTACGATTTTCACGCAACGTTTCATATGTAGAACCTGTACGATTCCAATGCACGTCATGCAGCTGGTTGATTTTCAGCGAATGTAATTCATCGTTCGAATATCCGCTCAAAAGCATTGCCTGGCGATTGGCTTCGAGAATATTGCCATCCCAGTCGGTAATCAACATCGGATCGATACTATCCTCGAACAATTCACGATAGCGCTGATGGGCAGCTTGCAGCTTCTCGAACAATTCCGCATTTTGAATGGTTGTCCCAGCCAGACCCCCAATCCCTGTCATGACCAGCAAAGCATCGGGATCGAAGGATTTGGCGATCGGGTTGATCGCCTCGATGATGCCGATCGTGCGTCCCTGGGACTGGATGGGAGCGATCACGACTGCCCGTATCTCGACGCCACCAAACTTGTCCGCCTCGCCATAGTTTTTCTCTTGGTTAATATCGGATACTACGATACCACGGCCCTCGCGCGCTGCCGTCCCTACGACACCATCGCCCAGCGCGATCTTGCGCCCGACAATATTCCCGGCGTTATGTCCGGCCGCAGCACGGAAGATCAGCTGCTCGCCATCGATCATGCCGAGCGCAACGGTCTCCACTTGCAGCGCCTGGATGGTCTGGATGAGAATGCGCTGATAGACGTCCTCCATGCGCAGGGAGGCATTCATTGCCGCGGCACCCTCGGCTAAGGCAGTCATTACCCGCGCCTGGCGCTGGCTTTCGGTATATAAACGCGCGTTCAGCACCGCAATGCCGGCTTGGTCGGCGATCGCTTGCATCAAGATTAATTGTTCTTCCGTAAAGGCATTCGGCTTTGGGTGAACGAGAGTCAGCACCCCCACCAGCTTCTCACGTGCCACCAAGGGCACACAGATCGCCGACTTCACGCCCGATTGATCCATGGCGTCATCCGGACGCATCAGCCAGCGCTCATCCTTGCTTGTATCGAGCACCAGCACGCCTTTACGATTACGAATGACCCAGCCTGCCAGACCACGCTCGGTGGTGTCCCGAAGCTGCTGGGTGGTATGCTCGTGGATCTGGGTGCCGTAAACGATGGTCGCATCGACGGCTTTGCCCGCATCGTCGAGCACAACAATACTACAGCGCTCGCCCCCAACGTTCTGGATAGACTCGTAGAGCACGCGCTGCAGGACGGTACGCAGGTCGAGTGCCGTCGCCACATCGCGGCTGACATGATATAGGAGTTCAAGCAGGGCTTTGGTTTGGTCTTTTTCTTGCGGTAGTGACATGGGTCCCTACAAAGATAATTTGTACCGCTTCCCGGGTAAATCATACCACGCAGTGACGGTAACACGTACTCCAACAAGATTAATTTGGAGGGCAAGATAGTTCATGAATCGAATATATTGCCCGACAATTTTAGGTTGTCTGAGTACACGTAAAGTATAGCACAACCAAAACAGCAAACTTCTGCAGAACGAGTCCGCTTCCAGCTGGGATTCATGAAAGATGGCGATGTTCTCGCGGTAAAATTGCCGCCATGGCACTCGATTTATCGCGGATTAAAGCACTTTGTTTCGACGTGGACGGTACCCTCAGCGACACGGACGACCTGTATGCCAAGCGGGTCTCCCCGTACCTGCCGCGCACGGTCTTTCATGACCCCGATCAGACCGCTCGCCGCCTGGTGATGTGGGTGGAATCGCCAGGCAATGCGCTTTTGGGTTTCGCAGACAAAGCCGGCGTGGACGATGAAATGGGCGCCTTCATTAACTGGTTCTCGCGTGCCCAGCCCAATACGACCAAACATTTTCTGCTGATCGCCGGTGTGGACCAGATGCTCGCATCGCTCCAGGGACGCTATCCGATGGCAATCGTCAGTGCCCGTCACGAGAAGAGCACCATGCGCTTTTTGGAACAATTTGACCTGGTGAAATATTTTGATGTGATTGTCACGGGGCTTTCTGCACCGCACACCAAGCCATTCCCTGATCCGGTTTTCCTCGCTGCACAGAAAATGGGGGTCAAGCCCTCGGAATGCCTGATGATCGGGGACACCACTGTCGACATCCGTGCCGGCAAAGCGGCCGGCGCACAGACCGTAGGTGTGCTGTGCGGTTTTGGCGAAGAAAAAGAGCTGCTGGATATGGGGGCGGATCTTATCATTAGCAGTACCCATCTACTCGGGGATGTATTGAACGCAAAACCACTGGAGCCGTAAAGGCTCCAGTGGTTTTGCTACGCTCCAGAGAAATGTTATCCTCAGCGAAGGATCTCGGATGAGGAAGCTGGGAGATTCGTCGGTCGTGACTAACACTCCCTGTGAATAGCATTTCGATCAATGCCCAAACCGGTTTCGTTTTTCCGCAATCGCTTCCAGCTTTTTCCGATAATGCACAATGCCATGGTCGTTGACGACCGGGCTCATTAATTTGAAGATCGCGATCAGGAAAAGAAACAATCTCCGGAAAATAGGAATGCCGCGCTGGAACTCCCCCTCTCTGGCTCCCAAATAACGGACATCGCCGATGTGGATATATCCCATGGCAAGCAGTGGGATGACCGTCACAATATCGGTAGTGTTCACCACGCGGTAGATCGGCGATTTGAATTCGACGTCATATTCGCTGTTGCCGACCCGCGGGCTTCCAAAGGTATAACAGGCGGCAATTTTTTCGCGGATGCGCGGGTTATGTTCCAGCCGTTGTGTGGCGATTGTTGCCAGGGCAGCACCTAACGAATGACCGGTGATGTAAAGTGGAATATCCCCTAATTTTAATACTTCCTCTTCGATATCCTTTGCGACGCTTTCGTAGGCGATCCGGAAACCTGAGTGGACCTTTCCATCCAGCACAGACTTCTTGGATGTCATCGTATCAATTCGCACATCCTTGATCTTACTAACTTCGGTCCCACGAAAGGCTAACACGGCAAACTGATTGTCCTTTGCCTTTGCGAGGAATGCCTGGGTATCCGTGTCATTATTATTAAAGGTACGGATCAATCCAAAATTGCCGCCCTCGAGTTTGGTGATCAAGATTTTTCGGGCATCGTAGTCATTCTCAAAGCGGTCATAGGCAATATGCGACATCGATGCCAGAATCCATGCCATGCGGTCGGAGTAGGCGGCGCGGCAAACTGGCGGACAAAGCAGGTTTTCTTGTGCTTTGAAATATTGTCGGGCAAGGGTATAAGC
>JBKPQD010000220.1:0-4877 GCA_046733915.1 Chloroflexota bacterium | reverse complement strand
CATACCCATCATTCTTGTCCCGTTGGATGCCACAAAGGATGTGCCCGTTACTCAAATTTTCTATAAGGCGCTGGAGAAAAACCGCACCACCCCTGAGGCAGAGCTGGTCTATAAAATATTGACAGCCAATTCCGACTTTATGGATAGTGGCGGTTTTCAATTCTGGGACTCACTGACCTCCGCGATTTTCACGGATCCGAGCATCGCTTCCTTCAAAGATATTCGATTGACCGTGGTGGAAGAGGAAGGCTCAGAAAGTGGGCGCACCAAACCTGCCTCAAACGGAGCAAAGATCAAGATCGCAGCCGCTGCCAATCGAGACAAATTTGAACAGCTACTTCTCACGATCTGGAACTGGAAAGATTGATCTTCAAGGAATAACCTATGCCAAATCATTATGACAGCATCATCGTCGGCGCAGGGCACAATGGACTTGTCGCGGCGGCGTATCTCGCCAAAAAAGGTAAAAAGGTTTTGGTCCTCGAACGTCGCGGTATCGTAGGCGGTTCGGTGGTGACTGAAACGTTCGGTGACGGTTTCAACGTCGACGCGGTGCAAACCGGAGGAACGCTGCGACCCGACATTCTGAAGGATCTAAAACTTGCCTCGCCGAACGCTCGTGAACAATCCGCTTTCATTTCCTTGCAGGCGGATGGCGATCATCTAACCCTTGACCCAAATCCCCTGAAAGCTGCCGAGTCAATCAAACACTTCTCTCCAAAGGATGCGGCGCGCTGGTCTGAATTTTTCCGCTTTATGAATGTTTCTGCCAGGATTTTGGAAAGGGCGTACGCTACGATCATGCCGCGTCTGCCGATGTGTTTCTCGGCGAAAAATGGTCTTGGCTTGATGCAACTCGGGCTCAGTCTCCGCCTCGCCGGCCGCAAGGATATGCTGAACTTCATCCGTGCGCTACCCATGACTGCGCAGGAACTGGTGGAGGAATATTTCGAATCGGAGGTGGTGAATGCCGCCATCGCTTCTCTCGCGATTCACGGCTTCACCCTCGGACCCATGGGCGCAGGCACAGGCTACACCCTCATCCATAACTGGATGAATCGCGGCGGGATGGCGCATGCCAATGTAGGCAAGGCGGGTGAGACCAGCTCTGCATTGGCGAATGCAGTAAGGGCCTATGGTGGAGAAATTCGAACGAATGCAGCGGTGGCATGTATCCAAGTGGAAAACCAGGTTGCAAAGGGTGTTGTGCTATCCAGCGGCGAAGAGATTTCTGCGAACACGATTCTCTCCGCCGCAGACCCTAAGCACACATTTCTCCAACTGATCGGTCCGCGTGAGTTGCCGCCGGAATTCGTCTGGCATGTCCAATCCATCAAAATGCGCGGCTCGGTTGCAAAAGTTCATTTATTGACAAATGGTCATCATGGAATTCCAAACGGAACGGTAGTTCTCGCACCATCCATCAAATATCTGGAACGCGCTTACGATGCCGCAAAATACGGTGAGATTTCTGAAAGACCATATATGGAAATGACGACCTCAGGAAATGTAGTGTCGATCCATTTCCAATATGCTCCGTATAAATTGAAGAACAGCAACTGGCAGGTTGAAGCTTTGAAGGTTGAAAGGTCGGCGATTGATACATTGGCGGAATATTTCCCCAATTTAAGATCATCGATCAAAAATCAAAAAATTATCACACCGCTGGATTTGGAAAAAAACTATGGCCTCACCGAAGGTGACATCAACCACGGACAGCTCATGCTCGATCAATTCCTGTTCATGCGTCCGATCCCCGGTTGGTCCAACCATAAGACGCCGATCGATAATTTATACTTATGCGGAAGCGGTGTTCATGGGGGTGCAGGAGTCAGTGGAGCGGCCGGAAGGAATGTAATTAAAGTGTTGGAATAAAGAAAGAGACCTCGTCACTGCGAGGTCTCTTTCATACTTAGTACCCAATTATTGACCCGCCAGTTTGATAGCGACCTCGATTTTCCATCTAGACTTCCGAGGTTCGATCTTTGGGTCGGTGAGATAGGTTTCATAACGCCCGCGGAAGTTATCGCCCTGCTCGGTATCCCAACGGTCGAAATCCATACCTTGAGCGCGCACCCACTCGATCAACGCTCTGTTCCCAGAAATTCCACCACCGGAATAAATGAGACTCGCGTATCGTCCGGCAGGAAGAACATCAGCTTTGACATTGCCATCATCCGGGAATGCTCTCCGCACAGGAACGCAGAAGGAAATATCCATCAAGCCGCGCATATCGATCACGTGATAGCGCAGGAAAGGTGGGCCCGACGTTTTGACCTGGTGTGCCTCTACCCAGGCATTCAGTTCATTACGAAGCCGGCCGATCTCTTTGGACATTCCTTGGAACGGTGCAATCGTGCGAAGACCCATGTAGGTTTGCTGAGGTCGGGTATCGATTTTCGGTTTGCCGATGGTGGGCATGTTGACTCCTTGCTGAGAGCGATAAAACTATTTGAACAACCAGATGATCTCCCACTTAGCGTCCGGTCCCGGTTCGGTGTACCAAACCTCGCGCGGTGGGCCCACAGTTTCAAATCCGTTCTTCTGAATCCAGTCTGCTGCGGCATCGTAGCCAGTGAGCAACTCGGGATAATGGCACATCTCGCCGGTGATGACGACACATGCAGCTTTCCCGCCTGCGAGCTGTTTGGATTCGATGTTGTCCTTTCCATCCAGTTTGCCATTCACCGGCACACAGGTCTCAATGGGACCGTCCTCCTGCTCGTTAATGGCGCTGTGATAGATGCCGAACGGGGCGCCCAAGGGAGTCACACCTGCTTCCTGCGCCAGCGCGAATAATGCGCCGCAATCCTTCTGAATCTGTTCGCTCAATCCGTTGACCGTATGGTGGCGGGTGATGCTGATGATTTGTTGTGTGGAAATGTCTTTCACAACTACTTCGAGACTCATAATATTTGCCTCCGGTTCTAATTGTTGGATGAATTGACGAGCCAGACCGCGCATCTGCAGTAATTGTCTCTCGCGCGCCTCTATATATTGGCGCACGAGAATCTCTGCCTGTGCGGAGGAGAGGGGGATTACGGCAAGCACTCGTCGAATCAGGGCCAGCGGCATGTCCATATCGCGCATGCTCCGGATCATGCGCGCCGTCGGCAGCTGGTAAACGCCATAGTAACGGTAGCTCGTCTGCGGGTCCACGCGCACTGGCTGCAAAATCCCCAGCTGATCATACAGACGCAGTGCCTTGATCGACAAGCGGGACAGATCCGCAAACATTCCTATGGAGAGCAGATTCTCTGGCTCGTTCATAGAGTCAGTATACAGTCTTCCCCAAGGGGAGAGTCAAGAGACAATTCGCTTTATTGGTGTTTTCGTCGCAAAATCCACAGGGATGTTCCTTGGATTGCTAGGGCAACCATCACCGCGGAGACAAAGGAAATCCCAATTCCTGTTCGTTCGAGTAACAAACTCAAGGTGAAAAAGAAGCCCGCAAACGCATACATGCCATAGAGCAACCCGCGCAAGACGTGTGCCGCAGCAGCCGGTCCTTGGTGGCGATGGGCGAAGATGGCAAGGATCGTCACATAAAGTGGGATCGTGGTCAATAGTCCGGTGAGCCGCGAGCCAATGAATGAGGCGCTGCCCGTCAGAAGCAGGATGAAACTGGTGCCAATCAAAATCCGGGACGGAATGTCCCACGGTCCCGGTTGGGCCTCGCCGGCTTCGGCTTCACCTTTTGGCATCAGCCACAGCCCGAGAGTGATCGCTGCAATGACCCCCAGAAATATCGGGAGGAGGGGAAAGGTCACAGTTTGCAAGATCGTCGTACTCAGCCCAAAGACGAGGAAGCTCCCAACCCAGGCAATGTACCAGCGGAAGCGGGTTGCCAGCCAGGCATACGTCAACGCGTAGGCGACGAGAGAGAGTCCGCCGCTGATCACGCCCAGCGCCGCGTTCGTAGCAAACGCAACATCGTGACTGAGCGCCACGAAGAAAATTACCGGACCCGAAGTCAGCGGCATACCGACGATCCATCCGCTGACGGCCGGTCCCCATTTTCGACCGGCGAGGCTGGCAGATCCGATGATGACCGGAGCCAGAATCAATTTCAAAGCAAGAATATCCATGAACCTATCTTCTATCCTCGGCGATGTTCGTTCAGCCTACCAACATATACCATCACAAGCATGTCATCCTGCGCGCAGCGATGGATCTCTGAGACTCTTCGTTCGCCACCATCGCTCCCTGAGAGTGACATACCACTGGTGAGATGCTAGTGTATGCGACAATCCTTGGATGGTGAAGTGTCAAAAGGCAAACAAAAGTGCATACTTTTTTGATGATAGAATGCAGACATGCCCAAACCGGTCATCTTTGCGGTCGATGATGATAGTGCGGTTCTGAATTCGGTCGAGCGCGATCTGCGTGCCCGCTATGGACAGGAGTATCGCATCCTGCCGCTCAACGAGGGCAGGGTTGCCCTGGAATATTTGAAAAAACTGGAACAGCGCAACGAGACGGTCGCGCTGTTTTTAGTTGACCAGCGTATGCCCGCCATGAGTGGAACGGAATTTCTTATCGATGCTATACAAATGTATCCACAAGCCAAACGAGTCTTGCTGACGGCGTATGCCGACTCACAGGCCGCGATCGATTCGATCAACGAAGTGGGACTCAATTATTATTTGATGAAGCCCTGGCATCCACCCGAGGAACGGCTTTATCCCATTTTGGATGAGCTGCTCGAAGATTGGAAAGCACATGTCCGTCTGCCATACGAAGGCATTCGCATTGCTGGTACGCTGTGGTCACTTGCTAGTCATGAAGTGAAAGATTTTTTGACCCGCCATCAAATTCCGTATCAATGGCTGGATATCGAAAAAGACTCGACTACCCGCCAGCTCGTGGAGAGTGTT
>JBKPQD010000219.1:0-9499 GCA_046733915.1 Chloroflexota bacterium | reverse complement strand
GTCAAGGATGCGGGCGGTTATCTTTCCACATACCGTGAATGGCTGAATACATCCGAATGGACGACCGGCGCAGGCGTCATCGAGCGAAGCGCTTATGAGAACTCCGTCAATCCGCGTTTGCTGCTGGCCATCCTGGATTATGAAGCGCGCTGGGTACGGGGCACGCCCGAAAATAAATTTCGCACGGAATATCCACTCGGCTATGAAAACTATCGCAATAAAGGAGTGTTCCTGCAGCTCGCTTGGGCAGTGGACCAGCTCACCCATGGCTATTATGGCTGGCGCACGGGAACAATGACCGAGCTCACTTTCTCGGATGGGACAAAACTGCAGCTCGATCCCGTGCTTAATGCCGGCACTGTGGGGCTAATGTACTTATTCTCACGTATGCACAGTTACAACGAGTGGCTGCGGATCATGGACCAGACCAGCGGGTTTGCCTCCTTTTATCAAAACATGTTCGGCGATCCCTGGTCACGCGCCGACCAGATGGGCCCGATCTTTCCTCCAGGCATAAACCAACCGGAAATGGTCCTGCCTTTTGAAATAAACTCTCCCTGGGCTTTTACGGGAGGTCCACATGGTGCCTGGGAACACGAGGGTCCCCTGGCCGCATTGGATTTTGCTCCTGCCGCAGATAAAACCGGATGCAGATCGACTCCCACATGGATCACCGCCGCCGCACCAGGACTCGTCGTTCGGTCAAGTAAAGGCGTGGTGGTTGTCGATCTGGACGGCGACGGCTCAGAGCAAACCGGTTGGAATATCTTATATCTGCATGTTGCCAACACGGACCGCGTCCAAAAGGGTCAATGGGTGGATATAAACAATCGGATTGGACATGCTTCCTGTGAGGGCGGAATCGCCACGGGCACACATTTACATCTTGCCCGTAAATACAATGGGGAATGGGTCATCGCGGATGGGCCGATTCCCTTTGTTCTGAGCGGCTGGAGAGCCGTTGCCGGCGATAAACCTTATCAAGGCAAACTCATTCGAGGCGATCAAACCATTACTGCTGATGTCAACGGCCAACTGAAAGCGTTAATCTTCCGTGAAGGTGACGGTCCCTAACGCGCTGGCGCGGTACCAGCGTGCGCCGTACGGATTCAGAAATCTCGAATGGAATGTAAATTCAAGCAATCTCACCCCAAGCACAGAAAAAAACAATTTGCCCTGTATTTTCTGATTTATCTATCCATCCTTGCGTTGGTTGTTTCCTGTGCGCCCGTGAGCCCGGCGACCAATCTTGAAAATATGATCACGCCGATCGTGCCCACGCCGCTTCCCGCACCCACTTCGGGCAGGCCTGAATACGCGCCGGGGGAACTGGTCGATTACACGGCACAAAGCGGCGATACCCTCTTCGCCCTGGCAAAACGTTTTAACACGACCGAAAAAGAAATCATGGCGGCAAACCCGATCATTCCCTTCGATGCAACCATTATGCCGCAGGGTTTACCAATGAAGATTCCTATTTATTATCTTGCCCTTTGGGGACCGGCGTTTCAGAGCATTCCCGATAACGCATTTGTGAACGGACCATCGCAGATTGGTTTTAGCACCCCGGCGTTCGTTGCCTCCGCCAAAGGCTGGCTGAAGGATTACAGTGTTTATGCCGGCGGCGATATGCGCAGCGGCGGTGAAATGGTGGACTATGTTGCTCAGAACTACAGTGTCAGTCCACGCTTGCTGCTGGCGCTCCTGGAATATCAAACCGGTGCACTCACCCAACCCGATGCACCGCCTGGGAAATACGCGCTTGGGCTCCACAGAAGTTTTTACGAGGGTATCTATCTGCAATTGGTGCTCGCCGCCAACACGCTCAATAATGGATATTATGCCTGGCGGGCTGGCGAGATGACGGAGCTTGAACTGCTCGATAAGACCATCACCCGACCGGATCCATGGCAAAATGCCGGCTCGGTCGCACTGCAATATTATTTTTCAAGAATCTATTCAGGGGATAAGTTGTATGCAGCCATTGGACCGGACGGTTTGGCGAGCGTCTATCGAAACCTGTTTGGCGACCCTTGGGCTGATTCCGTTATCACCCTTCCCGGGAGTCTGCAACAACCGCCGCTGCGCTTCCCCTTTCCGCCGGGACAAGTCTGGGCATATACCGGCGGACCACACACCGGCTGGGGAACCGGTGAGCCTTTCGCCGCGATCGACTTTGCCCCTGGAGCCGAGTCGAGTGGCTGCGTCAATGTACCTCAGGATAGATATGCCGTCGCCATGGGAGATGGTCTGGTAGTCCGTTCCGATATTGATGGAATGATTATCGACCTGGATAAGGACGGTGATGAACGTACGGGCTGGGTACTGTATTATCTGCATCTCGCCACAAATGGACGGGTACCTGTTGGACGCGAAGTAAAGGCAGGCGATCCGGTTGGTTATCCCTCCTGCGAAGGTGGGCATGTCACCGGCACCCATGTCCATATTGCTCGCAAATATAACGGCGAGTGGATACTGGCAGATGGACCGCTGGCGTTCAATCTGCAAGGTTGGGTTGCCCACGATGGATCGCAAGCATACCTGGGTACCCTGACCAACGGTGCTGCGACGATTGTTGCCTGCGTTTGTTCCGATGCCACCAGTCAGGTCATAGCACAACAACAGTAGCTGGACTCTTCAGTCCATGGTCCATTCCTGCCAGCTACCAGAGGACGTTAGGCGCCGGGTGCCGTCTTCTTGCTCTTCGTAAATTTCATAATACAACATAATGGGAAAGGCCTGCTCCAGCATGGCATGGACCGGGCAATATTTGGTAGCAGACAGTTCGATAGCACGCAGCACAGCCACCTCATCCACATTTTGACCGGTAACCGTATAGGTGATCAACGCGTTTGTAAACACCTGCGGATGATCGTGCGAGCGCGGCGCGTCGATATTTATTTCAAATTTGCTTATCTTCTGCCGTTTTTTTTGCAAAATGGAAATCACATCCATCCCCGTACAGGCAGCAAGACTCATTGCAATCATTTCCATCGGACGCACGCCTGCATCGTTCCCTCCCACGGCAATATCGGCATCCATGGGGACTGCGAAGCCTGAATTGGCAATACCGGTGAACGCCATACCTCCGTTCCAGTTAATCGTTGCTTTCATGGTTGCTCCTCGATTACAGGGGTTACGTATTTCTCCAGGTTCTTTCTATTAATTCCACCCAGCCAACTGAGTACGACTTTGCCTTCGCGGTTGATAACATAGGAACTAGGAAGATTCAGTGTTTTGAAAGCCCGTTCGGTTGCGACATACGTGGGGTCAAGCCAAACGGGAAATGTGAGTCGATAATCGTTTACAAATTGGACGACATCGGCTGTCGGATCGCCATCGTTGATGGCAACAATCGTAAACCCATCGTCTTTGTGCTTCTTATAAAAGGACTCCAACTCTGGCATTTCCTTTTTACAGGGAGGGCACCACGTCGCCCACAAATTGACGAGAATGACCTGTCCGCGCAATGCCGCGAGCGAAACGGGCTGCCCGCCAAGATCGGTGAGTGACAATGCGGGCGCCGAATAATTGACTGGAACGGGAACAGCAGAAAGATCCGTTTGCGATGGAATGTTTTGAAATAGAAAATAGGCGGAACCGACAATGAAGATCAGCCCTAGCCCTAGAAAGAGCAGCGGCATCATTCGGTTACGACTTTGTGAATTATTTTGCAATAAGGTCATTTCCTGGCTTTCGACGCGAAATACTGCAACAAGTATACCGCCGCGAGTCTGCCGGTCTGAAAAACAGGATGAACGTCATGTAATCGATGATGTTCGCCACTGGAAGGGACATCCCTTATCAGGATAATAAGCATAAAAGGTTAAGCAGTGAACCGGATAGCAGTTTTTAATAATATGAACGACCAATACACCGATCTCCTCCAACCCCTGTTTCAATCCTACTCATGTAGCTCCGGGGCTATAGTCATCCAGCAGGGCAAACCTGCGGATTACTTGTATTTCATTGTGACTGGCAAGGTGGTGATATCTTTCAAGCCGTATGACGGCGCTGCCATTACGGTATCCCATGTTGGCAAAGACGGTCTTTTTGGCTGGTCGGCACTTTTGGGAAGCCATACGTACACATCTTCGGTGCAGGCAATTGAGGATCTGGAGACAGTTCGAATTCGCGGAACTGATTTGCGCAAGCTCTGTGTTGAGCATCCGGAAGCCGGAAAAGAGATTTTGGAACAGCTTGCGGCCGTGGCTTCCTCTCGATGGAACAATGCGCACGAACAAGTCAAATCCATGCTCCTCATTGGAATGCAGCAATAGAGAATTAACATTATCTGCGGGAGGGCGGGGCAAAACACGGGATGCCAAATGGCATCCCGTGTTTTTTTAGTCCTTTGGATGGATCGTTCATTAGATCGATTGGCGCCTGAAAAAGCGGAAGACGAGATAGGCGCCAAGCAAAATCAAGACGGCAGGCAAGAAATAATCTGCGAGGCCAGCGAACTGGGTACCGAGCAGAGCGCCGAAAACCAAAAGAATCGTCCCCGGGATCAATGCCCACGAGCGGGAACCTGCGCCTGGCAGAATGGCAACCAGGATGAATGTGAGTCCCAGCCCAAGGAAGAAGCTGCCGCCTGTTTGCAGGCCGTTCACATTGTCCAGCGCAGAAACAATGCCGAGCGTCAGCAACACTCCGGCCGGGATGATCGCCCACCAGCGTTGACTGTCGCTGAAGTATATCCACCAGAATGCAAGACTGATGCCGGCGAAGAAGGCAAGTCCTTTATAGGTGTCGAGCGAATCGGGCAGAAAGGAGGATATCGCAAGTCCAAGTAGAGTGAAACCCGGGAATGCCGCCCACCAGTTCGTCCTGTCATTGAACAGAATGTAAAGAAATACCAGGCTGGCGCCTGCAAAGACCAGCCCCCAGAAGATGCCTCCCGCATTTGATATGATGCCTTGCGCATCAAGCAAGGAAAGAATTCCGCCTACCACCAGCAATATGCCAATCAGTAATCGTGGGTCAATACGTCGCATCGTGTCCTCCTTTACTTGACCGAGACCGAACCCAGACCGGTTTGCACATAAATTTCAGCGCGGTCTGCAGCGGAGTCATAATTCAGCGATTGATAGATTCCCGAATCCAGCCGCTGGAAGCGGTTTGTATCCACCTGGACCGCGTTGACGCCTTCTTTGACGCGAATCCGCCCGGCAGTCGCTGCGGGGATGCGGATGTTGATCGAGGCCGCGCCCGCTTCCACATCCAAGAGGGATGCGCCGCGCGCGGGCATCGTGACGTTTGTGCTGCTGGCGCCCGTTTTCAGCGCGAGACGCGTCGCCCGCACATCCGTCAAATCGATATTTTGAAAGCTTGCACCCGACTCCACAGTAAGCTGGACGGGCACGTCATTTGTGAGCTTGAACCGCCAGACTCCCTCGTGCGGTCCCACAAACGGAAGAAACGACGGCCCCGCCTCTACACGGACCTCGAGCCGGTCGCCGTTTAAATGGCTGCGCCGATTTATTCCCATGGCGGAGGCGCCGACAATCCCCTGCCCCGCTGGCGCGCCGCCAGAAATCTCCAGTTGGCCTGCGCCATGAGCGAAACTATAGTGTACACTTTGCGCGCCATTCAATGGAATGGTAAATGTATCCTCGATTGAAGGAGCAGTTTTCCAGTAAACTCCTAGAATGATCCAGCTCCCGACCAAAATCAAGGCAAGGGGCCAGAAATATTTGAAAATATTGGTAATCATTCCCTGCGTCTGCAGATACAGCAGTACACCCATGATGATCAGTACGCCGCCCCAAAAGAGATTATCTCGTTTCATAAGGACCTCGGTTGCGTAGGAAACCACGCAACACAATATATATGCCCAAAGCGATCAACAGGATCGCCGGTCCGTTCGGACCGAGGATACCCAGGCCCCCGAACAGTGCACCAAAGATCAGGAACATCACAGCGCTGATCACCATCAGATTCAAGCCGCGCGCTATATTATGGCGCGTATATTCGCCCAGCAATCCGGCCAGGATCAAACCCACACCCACGAAACCGGGGATCAAGGTCCACATATACGACCAGGAAGCAAAATTGTTGGTGGCATTTTGATAGTAGAGGATCCCGCCAATCCCCGCAACGAGCGCCGCCGGGACGGACATCCCCGGCGCGCCGACGAGTAGACCGATGAAGAAGATCAACAGTCCAGCACCAATTGTCCACATGGGCCAAGCAAAATTATTAGCGAGCCAATCGCGAACCGCCGGTACCTGGTTGCTGACCACCAGCCACGCGCCGACGAGGATGAGAAGAATCCCTAAAAACAGGGTAGAACGGTTTTGTCGCATTGCAGGTCTCCTGTGAGAAATAAGGCCAAACGCCTACTATCATTATACGGGAAAGTAAGGGCGCGGTTTCAGCCTGTTATTGACTGCAATCCACAAGCTCAACCTGTTTCGCATCTACGACGCAAGATCGGGAAACAACCTCGATATCTGAAGTATCTGCCTGCGGCCAACTGCTGGTAACGAGCGGCCAGCTTTTTTGCTGGGCTAGATCTATAAAGGCATAGCGATAAATGAGTTTCACGTTGATATACACTTTGCCTCTATTCGGAACAATGAAAGAATAATTGTATTCTCTCGGTTGCAAAGGATTCAGACGGGTATCCGCATTTGCGGACACCAGCTGCGTGGGATTCCAGTAGGCTGCGGTGGGCGAAACATTCGTATCCTTATCCATCAGCAGGTTGGCAAATATCTGGCCCGGCATACCGCCATAATTGGTCATTCCAGGGACATTTGTACCTATGCCTCCCCAATTCGGTATGACGTCTCCGGTTAACCGTGTGAGTGGATTTTTCTGTTCATCCCGCACATCCACGACAAGCAGGAGGTGACGTAATGGTGAATCCGTAGGAAATTTGTGACCGGCTTTCACGTTATTCACAACTGTTTTGATCTGAATGGCATTCGTATCAGCGAGGTACTGATACTGAACAGTCAAAGTAGCAGCATCCTTTATCAATCCGGCTCTAACAGCCTGTGGTGTGGTCGAGTTATTGATCGCCTGATACTCCATCATATTGTGGTTAAAGTCATGAAAATCGGTGTTCGCCAAGGAACATGCCTCACGCTGCTCAACTCTCGTTCCTGTGATGGATACATCCCAAAGCATATGACAATCCTGGCAGGAACGGTAGGTATTGTCATTTCTTTGACTGTATATGCTGTTCAACCATTCGCCGTATGAATTATAGATGACGGTATCAAAGAATTTGCCATAATGACATGCAGCGCAGAACCTTGCTTCACTCAGCACGGAGGAACACATGCTATGGGTACTCGCTTGGCTAGGTGGATTCGTAATCTGGCTGGGACCTAAGAAAAGTTGTGAACTATCCTTCGGAAAAAGATACAGCATCGAAAGCACACCGGGTCGGTCGGAATAGGGCAGATTATCCTGACCTAGTTGAACGTCAATGGCCTTGTGGCAGTTGTCGCATGTAATTCCTTCCGTAATAGCATTGGTTGGATCGCCCACGAAACTTTCAATGATATTCTTGGGATTCGCGATCATCGTTTCGCTCTGTACCAGCGATGGAAGGTGGCAATAAACGCAGTTCCCCTGATCAAAGGGGTAATCTAGTAAATAGCCTGGACCGTAACGGGTCTGCGTGTTTGCACGTGCTTTGTGTCCGGATATCGTTAATACCCAATCGGTGATGTTGCCCTGTTGACGATAGCTATCCGACCCGGTGTACATAGTGGAAAAGAAGTGATCCGTCAAAACCCTGGAATGGCCATCTAATTTCCATTCTTGCAATTCATCGTGCTTCGCATTTGAATCAGAATGACAACCTTGGCCTGAACCTTGACAATTTTGAGCGGATGTCCAGGAATACATACCGCTGGCGGAATCATCTGGACTGGTGGAATATCTTTCAAGAAGGGGCGTGAGCTTGATCGAATACTCACGTTTTCCGGTCTCACAGGGTTCGCGCGCAATATCGTATTGAGACAATTGCGCCCGGATATATTGACCTGTGATGCAGAAATCGACATAGTATCCCCCATCGTCATCTGTATCTGTTTGCTCAGTGCCCTCTACTTGCACGATGGCATCATGCAGAATCCGGTTATTGTTCTCGTCATACAGAGAAACAGTAATAATCTTGTGATCTGGGGGTTGAATAGTCGGCGACAATGCCGATGCATCGGTACTGCAGCCACTTAATCCATAGGAAAAGACCAGCAGGATTGCCGCGTTGATGACCCACCATCTTCCTGAACATGCCCCCGATGTGCACACGCAATGACCTCCGTACTGCAGTAAGTACTGGTTATTATGGACGAAACTGAAATTAAAAACAAGTAGGCAACTGTCACATTAATGCGCAGGTTATCCGCTGCATGTACGCAGAGGAGAGTAATCCCACTAAAGAATACCCTTCGCCAGCGTCTCTAGACTCTCCAGATCCTCCAAATCCAGCCATTGCAGCATGATCCGCTGCAAACCTGCCTCTTCAAGAGCCTGCAGTTGCCCTTTGATGTCATTCAGACTTCCTGCCACAATTGCACGCTGCCGCAATTGTTCAGGCGTTTGCCCATACATCTGAAGCTTATGAGTCAACGCAGCATCATCCTTGCCGAACACACAACCGGTCATCATGGAACGCCGCACAGACTCAGGTTCCCGACCCGCTTCGATCAGCATCTCGCTCAAGCGCTGGTTCAAACGGTTAAAGTCATCCGGAAGCTGTCCAACACAGTTCCACTCGCTCGCATACTTTACGACGTAAGCTAGCGTCCGTTTGATGCCATTGCCGCCAACCAGGATCCGCGGTCCGCCGGGTCGCTGGGGTCGCGGCAACAGTATGGCGTCATGCAACTGATAATACTGCCCTGCAAATGTCACGGGCGTTTCGCTTTGCAGCAGACGCGTAACAACTTCCATTCCCTCTTCAAAACGATCGAAGCGCGCCTGGGGTTCCAACAAATCAAAACCGAAGGCAACGTGTTCACGCTCGTTCCAGCCGGCACCCAGTCCCAGGACCAACCGTCCGTTTGAGAGATCGTCTACGGCAGAAGCCATGCGCGCCGTATGGACCGGATGGCGAAAGGAAAATGGCGTCACGAGTGGACCAAATTCGATTCGTCTGGTATTTGAGGCGAGCCAGGTCAGGGAAGTCCACAGCTCGAGCGACTCCATGTCGGGTGGATCGGAGTTCGTAAAGTGATCCGAGCGAAAAAGCCCAACGAAGCCAGCATCTTCGACCAGAGCAGCGATTTGCTGCCATCGGGACCAGGTCAAGCCGTTTTGACCTTCAATCATAATTGCGATTTCAAGCATATATACCTCCTCAAGATAACCCTGGTAACGCAAACCAATCCCCATTTTCCTTTGGATGCTCCACTGCGATCAGCTTACGCTTCTCCACCAAGCCGGCGATGGTTCGGGTGATTAACTCTCTTCTCCAGCCGAATAGTTTTGCCGCATCCCTTTCCTGCGCCGCACCGATTGAGTTGAAGTAAAGTTC
>JBKPQD010000218.1:0-3133 GCA_046733915.1 Chloroflexota bacterium | reverse complement strand
GTTTTCAGGTGTCATGTTTTAGTCCAAGTAATTAGAAGCGACGAAGGCGAAGAATGAGTCCCGCGAAGGCAAAAAGGCCCAGAATGACGAGGGCACCACGACCCAGGCTGAATAAGATAGTCGCTGGTTCCAGGGAAGCGGGATTGGCGGGTAACGGGGTCGGTGTCGGGCGAGGCAGGTCCGTAGGCGTCGGAGAGGAAGCCAACAGAAATGGCGTGGGAACAAGGACCGTCACATCTTCAGGCGTCGAGGTCGGTACAATGACCGTAGGAGTGCTCGGAGCTGTATCGTTTTGCAGTTTGACCGGAACGGTGACCTCTTGAAAGGATCCATCCGCAACAAAGACGCGCAGACGGAGAATATAATCGCCGTCGGTGATTGTGGTTGTGTCCCAGGAATAGAGCGGCGAGTCAAAAACGGGCTGAGACAATGCCTCGATCGGGAACCAGGTATCGCCTGGATTTGACGCGTACGAAAAATCCAACTGCGCGGATACAAAATCCGGGAGATTGGTCGAGCCGATAATGTTAACCAATCCACGTAGAATATCGTTCGGCGCGGGAGAACGGATCGCCACAGCAGATGAATCCTGTGCAGCGATCGAAAAAAGGAAAATAGGCAGAAGAAAAAGCAGATTTTTCACGAGCCGAACATACAAGTTTAACATGAAGATGGGAGAGGGTCAACAAAGTTCTGTCATCGGCCCGCCTGCCTTCGGCAAGATTGCTTTGCCTCCAGCTCGCAGTGACACTACCGAATTGAACAGTCATGCTCTTTTCCGGGTGTTTTGAAATATGGTACACTGTGGCTGACATCTCGGCGAGACACAATACCCATGGCCTTTCAGGAGAACACACATGACAAGAAACCGCGCTGAACTGATGGTAGAGCGCCTGCGCAATATGCAGGCTGCCGCCCCCGATATTGAGGCGTCAGCGGTTGTTTCCGTAGATGGCCTCATCATGGCTTCTGCCTTGCAACAAGGCGTGGAGGAAGATCGTGTTTCGGCGATGTCCGCGGCCATGCTCAGCCTCGGAGAGCGCATTTCCACCGAACTCGGACGCAAGGGACTCGAGCAGGTCTATATCAAAGGCGACAAAGGCTCGATTGTGCTCACCTCCATTGGTGAGGAAGCAGTTTTGACAGCATTGGCACGCCAAGAGGCGAAGTTGGGCTTGATCTTCCTCGAGATGCGCCGTGCGGCGGAAGATATATTTAAACTGGTTGGATGAAGACAAAGAATCAGAACCTACTCAAACAGTACGCAATCCCCGGTGGGGAGGGCTTAACAGCCCTCCCCATCTGATTTAAGCCTCAGCCCTGCTCCTCTCCGCACAAGGAGAGGAGGATTCATTGGAAAGGTAGTGTATGACGACAAAATATTTATTTTTTACAGGCGGTGTTGTTTCTTCGGTAGGAAAAGGCGTCACTGCCGCGGCGACCGGACTTCTGCTCAAGGAACGCGGCTTGAAGGTCGCCGTGCAAAAACTGGACCCGTACATTAACGTCGATCCGGGGACGATGAGTCCCTACCAGCACGGAGAAGTGTACGTGCTCGACGATGGCGCCGAAACAGATCTGGACCTGGGCCATTACGAGCGATTCATCGACATCCGCCTCAGTCGCTCCAGCAATTTCACGAGTGGCCAGGTGTACGCGGAGATCATCGGGAAGGAACGCCGCGGTGACTTCCTGGGCGGGACCATCCAGGTGATTCCGCATATCACAAACGAGATCAAGCGCCGGGTAGCCGGCGTCGCCAAGGAGACAAAAGCCGATGTGGTGATCGTGGAAGTTGGAGGAACGGTGGGTGATATCGAGTCGCAGCCCTTCCTCGAAGCACTTCGCCAGCTCCGCAATGAGGTCGGACGCGAGAACGTGTTCTTCATCCATGTGACCTGGCTGCCTTATATTGGCGCGACCGGCGAGATCAAGACCAAGCCCACTCAGCATTCGGTCGCGGCATTACGCTCGATCGGTATCTCGCCTAATATGATCATCGCCCGCTCTGATTACCCCATTGATAAGGAATTATGCGACAAAATCGCCCTGTTCTGTGATGTGGAACGGCAAGCCGTGGTCCCCATGGTGACCAGCGACGTGTTGTACGAGATCCCATTGTTGTTGGAGCGTGCCGGCGTTGGTGATTACCTGGTCCAGAAGCTGAATATGAAAGCAACAAGCCAGCCAGACATGAAACCATGGGAGAAACTGGTCGAGCGCGTGCGCAAGCCGAAGCCGACAATCAAAGTGGCTTTGGTTGGCAAGTATGTCGAATTGCAGGATGCGTATATGTCTGTACGCGAGGCGCTCAAACATGCTGCCCTGGCCAACGATGTCGAAGTGGAGATTGGGTGGGTTCATTCTGCGGACCTGGAAAAGGACAAGGGCTGGGACATCATTCAAAGCTCAGATGGCATCCTGGTCCCGGGCGGGTTCGGCTCACGCGGCATTGAGGGGAAAATCCTGGCGGCGCGCTATGCACGCGAGCGGCAAATCCCGTATCTGGGTTTGTGTCTGGGTATGCAGACGATGTGTATCGACTTTGCACGCGGCGTTCTCAACCACGAAGATGCCAATTCCTCCGAGTTTGACCGCAGTACGGAATACCCCATTATTGACTTGATGATCGAACAACGATCCATCACCGACATGGGCGGCACGATGCGATTGGGCTTGTATCCGTGTGAATTGCAGGAGGGAACCAAAGCTGCGGCAGCTTATGCGGAAGAACGCGTCGATGAACGTCATCGCCATCGTTTTGAATTCAATAATGCCTTTCGCGACGAATTTGAGAAGGCTGGCATGGTCTTCTCCGGAATTTCTCCGGATGGAAAATTAATCGAAATTGCCGAAATCAAAGACCATCCGTTTATGATGGGCAGTCAGTTCCATCCCGAATTCTTATCGCGACCGATGAAGCCCCATCCCCTGTTCTCGGGCTTCATCAAGGCGACAAAAGAAAGAAACGGAAAGCATTAAAACAAAAGCGGATGCTTGGCATCCGCTTTTGTTCCATATTATTTTTTCTTTCTGGATGTTTGCTTGTTGCGCCTGTGCTGACCATCTCTGCTACTTCTCAGCGGTACATCCGCCGCGCCGGCTGCCACCCTCGCTGCGACCGTCTTGGAAT
>JBKPQD010000217.1:0-4344 GCA_046733915.1 Chloroflexota bacterium | reverse complement strand
GAATCGCACGCTTCATGGCGCGGCGGTATGCGATACGGCGCTCGAGCTGATCGGCAACGTTGCGTGCAACAAGTTGAGCGTCGGTATCGGGAGAAGAGATCTCTTTGATATCGAGGTCCACTTTTTTGCCAACCAGAGTTTCGAGTGCCAGACGAATTTTCTTGACACCCTCACCCTTACGACCAATCAAAATGCCAGGCTTGGCAGTATGAATCGCCACCCGGATTTTCCCAGGGAAGCGCTCCACTTCGACGCGGGAGATGCCAGCTTTGCCGTTCTTAATCGTATCCGGCAAATCCTTACGCAGAGTTCGCACCGCAGTATCCTTCATGGCACCTCCCTTGGAGGTGGTTCCCGTTAACAAAGCGCGGATGGCGAAATCCTGATGCAACTGTTGGCGATACTGGGAGCCTTCCGCGAACCAGCGACCCTGCCAGCCCTGGTTAATCCCCAGGCGCATACCAATTGGATGAACTTTACGACCCATAATTTCTCCTTCTTTCCTGGTTACGAGCCGCGCTCACGCAGAACAACAGTCACGTGTGAATTACGGCGAAGTATCGGTTTGAAACGACCGCGTGCACCAAAGCGGCGCCACTTGCGGGTCGGAGCCTCGTCGGCAAAAATCTTGGCGACGTATAGATCATCGCGGCTGACGCCGAAGTTCTCTTCTGCATTCGCGACCGCCGATGCCAGTAATTTTCGGACGGGCAGCGCGGCGGCTTTGGGGACGAAGCGTAGCATTTCCAAAGCGGTGTTGGCATCTTTGCCGCGCACCAGGTCTACCACCAGGCGGACCTTTTGGGCAGACATGGGGAGGAAGCGTAAATTTGCTTGAATATCATGTGCCATGGTTATGCTCCTACCTACGCAGCAGCTTTCTCAGCAGCCATGTGACCGCGGAAGGTACGCGTCGGGGCGAACTCGCCCAAACGATGCCCAACCATGTTTTCGGTGATATAGATCGGTACATGGCGGCGTCCATCATGAACAGCGATCGTATGTCCCACCATCTGGGGGAAGATGACACTGGCGCGACTCCATGTGCGCAGCACCTTCTTCTCGCCCTTTTGGTTCATTGCTTCAATTCTCTTTAAAAGTTTGGGTTCGATGAACGGACCCTTTTTCAATGATCTTGACATGACTTCCTCTAGTTCTTAGCGGTTCGTCTTACTACGACGGCGCACAATATACTGATCACTCTTTTTATTCTTGCGGGTCTTGTAACCCAGCGTGGGCTTTCCCCACGGACTCTTCGGACCGGCTAGACCGATCGGCTGACGACCCTCACCACCGCCATGGGGATGGTCGCGTGGGGTCATTGCAGAACCGCGAACGGTGGGACGAACGCCTTTATGGCGGTTGCGACCTGCCTTACCCAACTTGACATTACCATGATCGAGGTTACCAACCTGACCGATAGTCGCATAGCAGACCTGGCGGATCAGACGCACTTCCCCGGAGGGCATACGCACCTGGGCGAAGTCGCCTTCCTTCGCCAGCAACTGAGCAGCGCCACCGGCAGAACGGACCAGCTGTCCACCGCGTCCTTCCACAACTTCAATGTTATGGATGAGCGTGCCGACCGGGATATTCGCGATCGGAAGCGAGTTGCCAGAACGGATTTCCGCGCCCGTACCAGACATCACCGCATCGCCAACCTTGAGATCGACGGGTGCGATAATGTAGCGCTTCTCGCCATCCGCGTAATGCAAAAGGGCGAGGCGGGCTGTGCGGTTCGGGTCATATTCGATCGCTGCCACTTTCGCAGGGATCTGGCGCTTATCGCGTTTGAAATCTACGAGGCGAACGAAACGACGATGTCCACCACCACGATGGCGGACGGTCACACGTCCATAGGAATTCCGTCCACCGCTCTTGCGCAAAGGCACGAGCAGGGAGCGTTCCGGCGTGGACTTCGTGATTTCCTCAAAGGAGTGACCGGTCATCCCACGCGTGCCAGGAGTTACCGGTTTATACTTTTTGACAGCCATTACGACACTCCTCCAAATACTTCAAGAGTTTGGCCTTCTGCCAAGGTAATGATCGCTTTCTTGTATGCCGGCTTACGAACAAGCAGGCGGCGACTGCGAAGGCGACGACCACGTTTGGCAGTGGTGTTGATAATATTCACACGCAAAACGTTGACATCATAAAGAGTTTCGATGGCGTCCTTGACTTGCTTGCGTGTGGCGTTATCCGCGACAACAAAGGAATATTGGTTCAACTTGCCGGATTGATAACTGGATTTTTCAGTTACCAACGGGCGGCGAAGAACATCGTAGATCGTTGACATTCTTTTCTCCTATCCTAAGCTCGCCACCAGGGCATCCAACGTTTTCTCAGGCAGGACCACTTTGTCATAGCCGAACAGATCGCGTATATTGAGATAACCGGCGAGCAAAATCTTGGTGTTGGAAAGGTTATTGGCCGAGCGCATGACTGTATCGTATGCCTGATCCTTTTCAGCCAGAACAACCAAAGCCGTAGATTGCCCGACCAAATTCTTCAAGGCATCCACCACGATGCGGGTCCTGGCCTCTGAGAGGTTCAATTCGTCGACCACAACCACGCCCGATTCGGCGGCTTTTGCCGACAAAGCGGAACGAAGAGCGGCCTGTCGCATTTTCTTGGGCATACGCTGCTCGTAGCTGCGCGGGTGTGGAGTATGGATACGTCCACCACCAACCCACTGCGCTGCACGGCGAGAACCCTGGCGGGCGCGACCCGTTCCTTTTTGCTTGTACGGCTTGGCACCGCCACCGGCAACTTCACCGCGAACCTTGGTATCGTGCGTACCGAGGCGGGCATTCGCCATCTGACGGACATAAGCCTGGTGCATCAAGTCCACATTAATCGGGGCTTCGAAGATCGCAGAGGGAAGTTCCACTTCGCGAAGCTTTTTGCCTTCTATATTGAGTACATCTACTTTCATGATTACCTTGCTTCCTATCCTCAGGGCTACTGCTTCCGAGCCTCTTTAATCACGACCAGACCGCCTTTACCACCGGGAACGGCACCATGAACACCGAGCAGATTGCGCTCAGGATCCACCAGCACGACCTTCAAAGCTTGCACGGTCACGCGCTCGTGGCCCATATGACCTGCGCCGCGCGAATTTTTGAAAACACGACCTGGCGTAGTACCAGAGCCGCGCGAACCGGGCGCACGAAGACGGTCAGATTGACCATGGGTCTTCTTGCCACCTTGAAAGTGGTGACGCTTGACCGCGCCTGCAAACCCTTTACCTTTGCTGGTACCGACCACATCCACGTGGTCACCAACAGTAAACAGATCTACAGTCAGCTTATCCCCTACATTTGCGGCTTCTTTTGAACGAAACTCACGGATGAAACGCATGGGCGACAACCCATTTGCTTTCAAGTGCCCCAACTCACCGCCAGCCAGTTTCTTGGGATGGACTTCCCCAAATCCAAGCTGGACAGCTGTATACCCATCACGCTCTTGACTGCGTACCTGGGTAACGTAACATGGCCCAGCTTCGATGATCGTCACAGGATACGCGACGCCTTTCTCATCGAAGATCTGGGTCATGCCGATCTTCTTTCCTATAAGCCCTTTCAACATACTCGGTTTTCTCCTTGCAAAAGAATTTGGTGAGACTGTCAGCCTGGGCTTAGGCTGCATCATCTCCAGGCAGTGCAGTAAACAGATTGGTGGAACCGGTCATTTTTGGTACGGTCCCAGACAACACCGTTCTTGCACTGTCGAAATTAGAGAGTAGAGAAATCTTGCCGTCTCTACTCTCCAGGTACGACTAACCTATTAGATTTTGATCTCGATATCGACACCTGCAGGCAGGTTCAATCGCATCAACATGTCAATGGTCTTCGAATCGGGATCGAGAACATCGATCAACCGGTTGTGCGTGCGGATCTCATAGTGTTCGTGAGAGTCCTTGTCGATAAAAGTCGAGCGCCGTATTGTAAACCGTTCTAGCTTGGTTGGCAAGGGCACAGGACCCACTACGTGAGCGCCGCTGCGTTCGGCCGTTTCTACGATTCTCTTGGCAGACTGATCAAGCACACGATGATCATACGCTTTGAGACGGATGCGAATTTTCTGCTTAGTCATGTCTGCACCTATTCAATAATCTTCGTGACGACACCGGCGCCGACGGTGAGACCGCCTTCACGGATGGCGAACTTGGAACCCTGCTCGAGCGCCACCGGCACGATCAACTCCACCGTCAGGTTGACATTGTCACCCGGCATCACCATCTCCACCCCTTCCGGCAGAGTGATGTTGCCCGTCACATCCATCGTGCGGATGTAGAACTGCGGCCGGTAGCCCGAGAAAAATGCCTTGTGCCGTCCGCCTTCT
>JBKPQD010000216.1:0-3926 GCA_046733915.1 Chloroflexota bacterium | reverse complement strand
GGAGACCATCGTCGAATACAAGGATCTGACATTTGGGGGCGACATGCGCGACATCACCGTATCCTTTGCGAAAATTAAGCAAGTCTTGGGTTTTGAAACGACTCTGGATGTAGACGATGGTATTCGCGAACTGCTGTTTGCACTGAAATCTGGCATCATTCGAAATCCGAATGACGAAAAATACAGAAACGCACAATTTATCGTGCAATGACATCTAGGAGCAACATGGCAGAGAATTTTTGGCAGGAGAAAAAAGTGATCGTTACAGGAGGCGCGGGCTTCCTTGGTTCCTTCGTAATTGAAAAATTGCACCAACGCGGAGCCACCGATATTTTCATCCCGCGCAGCAAAACCTATAACCTCGTGGATCCGAATGACATCCGCCGTTTGTATGCCGATACGCTGAAAGGTGTCGATCCTAAACATGTGGTCGTAATTCATTTAGCCGCCAATGTCGGCGGCATTGGCGCGAACCGCGAGCATCCTGCCGATTTCTTTTATGAAAATTTGATCATGGGCGTGGAGCTCATGCATCAAGCATATAAGAATGGTATCGGCAAGTTTGTCGCCGTTGGAACGGTGTGTGCCTATCCCAAGTACACGCCTGTGCCATTCAAGGAAGATGACCTGTGGATTGGCTACCCCGAAGAGACCAATGCTCCTTATGGTCTTGCCAAGAAAATGATGCTTGTGCAGGCGCAGGCATATCGCCAGCAGTACGGCTTCAATGCGATCTTCTTATTGCCTGTGAATCTCTATGGTCCGCGCGATAACTTCAATTTGCAGTCATCCCACGTGATCCCGGCTCTGGTCCGCAAGGCGATCGAAGCGCGGGCGCGCGGGGAGAGACAGTTACCTGTCTGGGGGGATGGATCTGCGACGCGCGAATTCCTGTATGTGGAAGATGCCGCCGACGGAATCGTTGCTGCTGCGGAAAAATACAACGGCGACTTGCCGGTCAACCTTGGCTCCGGGTATGAAATCTCGATCAAAGATTTGACCGAGATGATTGTCAACATGACCGGCTTCGAGGGAGAGCTTGTCTGGCAGACAGATAAGCCGAATGGTCAGCCGCGTCGCGGCCTGGACGTTTCCCGCGCTAAGGAATTATTCGGCTGGAGCGCGCAGGTGCCGTTCGAAGAAGGCATGCGCCGGACCATTGAATGGTTCAAGGAGAACCAAGAGAAGATTAGATAATGCCATTGCCCCGTCTGCCTTCGGCGGGGTTGCGAGCCCGCGTGTAGCGAGTGGCGAAGAAATTTTCGTATGGCCAGGAGTTTGCTTCGTCGCACACCCGGATACAGGTGCCGGCGAGAAACGCTCCTCGCAATGACAGACTCATAAAATGACCGAATTAACCAAGCACGAGCCAACGACGATTTATATCAAGCCATCCAGCGGTGTTACCGCGCTAAATTTGCGCGACTTATGGTTGTACCGCGAGCTTGTTTTTTTCATGGTCTGGCGCGACATCAAGGTCCGTTACAAACAAACATTATTGGGCGCGACCTGGGCAATTCTGCAGCCGCTGCTGACCATGCTTGCGATGTTTTTCCTATTTGGCAAAGTGGCGAAGCTACCGACGGATAATGTCCCTTATCCGATCTTTGCGTATACCGCCCTGTTGCCGTGGGGATTATTTGTCGCCGCGTTGAATCAGGGCAGCCGCTCGCTGACGTCCAATCACAACATGATCACCAAGGTCTATTTTCCAAAGTTGATCCTGCCGCTGGCTTCGGTGATTGCAGGCTTAGTGGACTTTGCGATTGCATCTGTAATTCTGGTGGCATTGTTCATTTATTACAAGACCACGCCCGCCTGGAGTCTGTTATGGACCTTGCCGCTCTTCCTGCTGCTGGCGATCATCACCGCCTTGGGCGTCGCACTGTGGTTGTCGGCAATTAACGTGAAGTATCGCGATGTGAACTACGTGCTTCCCTTCCTGACCCAATTCTGGTTCTTTGCTACACCTGTTGGCTATTCGGCAAAAGCTATTTCGGAAAAGTGGCAACTGGTGTATTCGTTGAATCCGATGGCTGGCGTGGTGAACGGATTCCGCTGGGCGCTGCTGGGAATTGGTAACGGTCCCGACGCGGGCCTCTGGGTATCCATTGCCATATCCATCCTGATTCTAATTACCGGCTTATTCTACTTCCGCAATATGGAAAAGACCTTTGCCGATACCATCTGAACCTAATTGCCACCTACCAAATACTCAATGACCACTGCGATCAGTGTAAAAAACCTCAGCAAACAATATAAGATCGGCGCGGCACAGACCAAGTTCCGTTATGGGATGTTGCGCGACGTGGTCGTCGATTCGCTTACTGCACCGATTCGTTTCGCCAAATCGATTACCGGGAATTCCAACAATGGCTCTTCTGGAAAAAACAACAACTTCATTTGGGCTTTGAAGGATATTTCATTTGATCTGGATGAGGGCCGAGTCCTTGGGATTGTGGGGCGCAACGGAGCAGGGAAGAGCACACTACTTAAGATTTTGTCCCGTGTAACGGAACCGACCGAAGGAACGATTAGCGTGCGCGGACGGGTGGGATCGCTGCTGGAAGTCGGAACAGGTTTTCACCCCGAGCTCACCGGTCGCGAGAACATTTATATGAATGGTGCCATCCTCGGAATGAAGCGCACCGAGATCGACAAGAAGTTCGATGAGATGGTCGAGTTTTCTGAAGTCGCCCAGTTTATTGATACGCCGGTCAAACGATACTCGTCGGGCATGTATCTGCGCCTCGCCTTCGCCGTCGCGGCCCACCTCGAACCCGAAATCCTTGTGGTCGATGAAGTCCTTGCCGTTGGTGATGCCGAATTTCAGCGTAAATGTCTCGGCAAAATGAACGATGTTGCTCAACAGGGACGCACCGTCCTGTTCGTCAGTCACAATATGTCCGCGATTTTGCGTCTCACGCAGGAAGCGATCGTCCTCAAAAAGGGACAGCTCATCAAGCGTGCCCCCACGCCCGAAGCAGTGGATTTCTATCTAGCATCCGGGCAAGCCGAGTCGGGTGAGCGCATTTGGGACGCAGACGAAGTCCCAGCCGCGAGCGCGCCGTTCCGGCCGATTTGTTTGCGGCTGAGGGACCGAACGGGAAAGATTGTCGATACAGTCCGCTCGACGGAACCGGTCACCGTCGAATGGGAATACCAGCTTGATGCGCCCGTCACCGGTCTGCGCGTTGGGATGTACCTAAATACGATGCGCGGTGAATACGTCTTCACCGCCTTCGATACCGACGATGCCAAACAATATGAACAGTTTGGGGCGCGTCCGGCCGGCCGCTATGTCAGCCGCTGCCAGATTCCGGCGGATTTTTTCAACGAAGGTCGTTATTCACTCGGCGTGAATGCAAGCTCCTTTGGCGTGCGCCGCTATTTCATGGACGAGAATGCCCTTTCGTTCAACGTGGATATTTCCGGCGCGCCCGGCACGCAATGGCCTGAGATCCGCCAGGGTCCCATTCGCCCGCGGCTGGATTGGAAGATCCAGAAGATCGATTAACGAACGCCTGGGACCATTGGAAATTTGTCCACATACATTTATGCTCAATAAAACCTCCCTCCGTAACTTCATTGGTGAACTGCCTCTGGCTGCCGAGCTGGATTACCTTCTGCGGCAAAAGAACCGCGCTCGCAGGGATCACTATGATCTTTCTCGACTGCAAAAATCATTGCCCGGTTCCGTAGAAAAAGTAAAACCATTTATCGAAGGGGCACCCGCGGGCAGGAATATTCTTTTCTTCGCCACGCTTCATTATTGGATCGAACAGGCTGCCTATATTTCGCTCACCCTCGCCGGGTTGGGACACCAGGTCACGTTGCTGACTCTGCCCTACTCGGAATGGCATAAGGAGCTGGATAAGTTGACCCAGCGACAGCGCGCCCTGCAGACGCGCGACGCGCTCTCGGCG
>JBKPQD010000215.1:0-4784 GCA_046733915.1 Chloroflexota bacterium | reverse complement strand
CATCCAACGTGGCGCGATCGTAAATATACAACGGCGTCCCATAGACGGCGGCAAGAGAGGCGAGATCGTGCCCTGCGATGCAGAGCGAGACGTTTTGGACCGAGACGGAATCAGGGAACAGCTTGAGCCTATCCCCCACGCGGAGCGATGATGTCTTTTGTGTTTGCATGGGAAGAAACTATTTGCCGAAGAAAAGCTTCCACCACACTTCCCAGTTCTGCATCGGTGTAGGCGCCGGGACGGGTGTACTTGCTTCGATCGGCGGCACGCCCGGTTCTCCCAGTGGGACGACCGGCAAGTCACCATCCTGAATGTAATGACCATCGGTGCGCGCCCACTGCTCGACAGCCGCATTAGAGTTGGCGTATGCCACCTGAGTCTGCAGGGCCGCCTGCGTTTGGATCGCCTGCGTTCCCTGCGTTTGAACGATCCTGCGCTGATCATTCAGCATATTGAGCTCCTCCAGGCGGCGGTTGAACTCGAGCACCACAAAGACCAGCACAAGAATGCCAATGATCACGGCAAGACGGCGAATACTAATCGGAAGATTGAGCATAGGTTCCCGACTGAATTGTATATCAAGAAGCGGCTATAATCAACAGCATTAATTGAAAATTCATACCAATGGAGTGGCATGTATGCCGCAGGTGAAACAGATCAATCATGTGGCGGTCGTGGTCGACGATATGGAAAAGGCGCTCAGCTTCTGGCGCGACGCGCTCGGCATGGAGCTGCACGAGCTGCGCGACGTCCCGGCCGAAAAATCGCAGGTCGCTTTTTTGCCCTTGCCCGGTTCGGAAGTAGAACTGGTCAAACCGACGACAGACGATTCGGGCATTGCCAAATATCTTGCCAAACGCGGACCCGGCATGCATCACCTCTGCCTGGAAGTAGACGATATTGACGCGATGATGGCGCAACTGAAATCAAAGGGGATGCGTCTGATCAATGAAGAGCCACGTCTCGCCGCCGATGGAAAGAAATACGCCTTTATCCATCCCGAGAGTACAGGGGGGGTGTTGGTGGAGCTGTATCAGATTTGATTTATGACATTGCGAGGAGAGCCGGCGGCTCGACGTGGCAATCTCCGCTTTAAGGTGGAGATTGCTTCGGGCTTCCGCCCTCGCAATGACATCCTGGCAATTTATGCTCGAGAACATCGAATCCATCCTCACCGAAAAATGCGGACTGCGGCGCGACCGGCCTGTCATTGCAGGTGTCTCCGGTGGACCGGATAGTCTCTGCCTGATGAGCGTGCTGCGCACGGCGGGATTCCGCATCATCGTGGCGCACTTCAACCATAAGCTGCGTCCCGATGCCGATGCGGATGCCAACACTGTCGAGCAGACGGCGGCGCGGCTTAACCTGGTCTCGGTGATCCAGAGTGGGGATGTGCGTGCCTATGCCGATGTGGAAAAACTTTCGATCGAGGAGGCGGCGCGCATCATGCGCTATCGCTTTCTCATGGAGCAGGCGCAACATTTCCGCGCCCAGGCGGTCGCGGTCGGGCACACTGCCGACGACCAGGTCGAAACCGTCCTGATGCACTTTATCCGCGGGTCGGGGCTCGCCGGTTTGAAGGGCATGAGCTACCGCAGCATTGTCAGAACCTTCGACCCCGAGATCCCCATCGTCCGGCCGCTGCTCGAAATGTGGCGCGAGGAAACCGTCGTCTATTGTGCCACCAATGGGTTTCGCCCGCGGCACGACCCCAGCAACGCCTCGCTCGACTTCCTACGCAACCGAATCCGTCATCTTTTGATGCCCACACTGGAATCCTATAATCCGCGTTTTCGTGAAGCGCTCTGGCGCACCTCGCGTTCGCTGGCAGCCGATTATGAGATCCTCTCCGGCCTTCTGGACCAGGCCTGGGAGGAGTGCGTGGTGCAGGAGAACGAGCAATTCATCGCCTTCGACTCGAGTGCGTTGAACAAACAATCGCTCGGGCTGCAGCGCAATCTGATCCGGCGGGCGATGGAGCGCCTCCAACCGGGCGAGGCAGGGATCAGCTTCGACACGCTGGAACGCGCCGCGGAATTTATTTCGGAGTCCCAGCCTCACGTGCGGATGAATCTGACAGGCGATTTGCACCTGGTGCGGGAGGGGCTGTTGATCTACGTGGTGACGGGGGAGATGACGCTGCCGATTGAACGCTGGCCGCAGATGCCGGACAAAAACACGCTTGCCCTGGCAGTGCCGGGGAGTGTGATGCTCTCCGGGGATTGGAAGTTAACCTGCGAGCGCTGGAATATCACTTCACTGGCGGTGGAGCAAGCGATGTCGAACGAGGATCCGTTCCAGGTCTGGCTGGATGCGCGTCAGATTTCCGATGCGTTGGAACTGCGCGTGCGCCAGGATGGAGATCGCTTCGAGCCGCTGGGCATGGACGGTCATAAGATGAAGCTCTCCGATTTCTTTATCAATGTCAAACTGCCGCAGCGGGCGCGCGATCGCTGGCCCCTGCTTTGCATGGGGGAAAACGTCATCTGGGTTCCTGGCTATCGTCCCGCCCATTCCTTTCGATTGACCGACTCGACACGCCAGGCGTTATATTTTTCCTTGACGAGGGGATAAACCGAAGCCTGGTTTCTTTTATTCTTTCCTGCCTGCCAACTGTTTCAACTTGATAAACAGCTCGCGCCACTGAATCTTGGATACGCCCAGCTTCTGGCGAATCTTGTCGGGCTCCTCGCCGGCATGATAATCGTTGAGGGCAAACGTCCAGCGGCACATATCGAAGGAGAGGTGCTTGGTCAGACCGGCTTCGTTGCCGATGTCTTCGAGCAAATATTCCAACCGGCGCGGTGACCAGGGGAAGAGTTTCTCTGTAGGATGGTATTGGGCGAGGTATTCCTCGTAGGCGGGGATCCAGTCTTCGGCGAGCGGCAGCTTGCGCTCCTTATAACGGTTGGCTGGAGAGGCATATTTGACGAATAACTGCGGACCGTTCGGCGAATCCAGCTCGATGTGCTCGAGCTCGATCCCGAGCGTTTCGCTTTTTTTGATGCCGGTGGTCAGCAGCAGATAGACGAGCGCGTAGGGACGCGCATCCGGCTTGGCTCCGCGGCGGTGACGATCGGCAGCCAGAAGGACGGCGTCATATTCCTCGCGGGTGAGGACCGTCGGCAGGGGACTGATCGCCGAGCGCTGCGCCACCTTTTCGGCGGGGTCTACGACGAGGACGCCGTACTGGTGCAGCCAGCGAAAGAGAGACTTGGTCGCAGTAATGCGCCGTGCCAGCGTTTTGGGGCTGCACGGTACATCGCGTTCGTTTTCCATCCATTCAAAGTAGCGATTAAGGTCGCGCGTAGTGATCTTGCCGAGCGTGGTATCTTCGGGGAGGAAAGTAGTCAATAAACGCACATCCGAGAGAAAGGCTTTGATCGTGTTTGGCGAGCGTCCCTGGTCTGCCAGGAATGCCTGCCAGGAGCTAATCGCGGTGGTCAGCGGCGTTTGCGCCGTTAAGTGGGAAGCTAACTTAGTATCAGGCATAACATCTCCTGTTCTTTCGTATAGTTTAGCGAAAAAAGCAGGAGATGTCAACTACCTGTATTCGAAAAATCTCCATACCCCCTCTATCCAAGCAGGGACGAGAAACTACTACTGTGCCAACTTTTCCGGCCGGAAACAGGCCTGGTAGTCATTCCCCACGATCAAAAGATAATTCGATTTGCTGCTCGGATCGGGAGAAGAGATCAAACTGCTCGGGGAAAGCCCCATCACATCGAGAATGGTGTCGGTAAAGGTATGATCCTGCACAGCGGTTTTATCGATCAACACCGAGTACGCATAATCCTGGCGGTCGGAGGTGATGATGTGTGATTCGTAGCCCGCATAGTTAAGGCGGGTTGCTGCCAGCGCATCGAGCCCGGGGGTGGATGTGCCGTTCATTACGTCGACGGTGATCGCCTGGCGCTCGGCAGCCCTTGGCGATGCAGAGAGCGCCTCGGTCAACATCTGGTGCAGCAGGTCCTCGTTGGGGAGCAGCACATACGCACCACCCTCGGTGATCCAGGAGGTCACATACGGCGGGCGGATGTAATAACTGTGGATGTCCGCGTTGGTCATTTTGGGCGCGTAGAGTGAGAGCTGTAACAGGTCCACCAGGTTCAAGTCGGTATCGACGGTATCTTTGAGGTCATTGTACAGCTCGGGAATGCGCTTCAATGTCCCTGCTTGCAGTGCTTGTGAGAAGATGGCGCGCAGAACTTCCTGTTGTCTCCGCCCGCGGTCGAAGTCGCTCGATTTCTGGCGAGAGCGCGCATACCACAGCGCCAGATCTCCGTCCATGTGGATGAGCCCGGGACCGGTCGTGTAGAGTTCCCAGTTATTTTCATTTTCCGGGTCCAGGCTGGGATCGATCAATCGCCAGTCGGTATAGGGACAGGAGACAGGTACGTCCACGCCCCCTAAGGTATCGACGATTCTCTGAAAGCCGTCGAACTCGACCATGGCTGTGTGATCAATGCGAATACCAAGGTTATATTGAATCGTATCCTTGAGCAACCCGGGTCCGCCGCCCGGATAACCGACCGAGATCCCATGCTGGTAGGCGGTATTGATACGCTGATTCTGCCAGTCTGGGATGTAGACCCACAGGTCGCGGGGAATCGAGATGAGCGAAACTTGTCCATCATTGGGGCGTAAAATCGCGATCACCATCGTGTCCGTTCGGAACGAGCCGCCCGGTCGTCTATCGGAGCCGATCAGGAGGAAGTTGACGGTCTCCTGTCCGTTGTTGAGAATCTGGCTGCCGGAAGGGTCGATGGTCGAGAGCGGCGCGA
>JBKPQD010000214.1:0-4231 GCA_046733915.1 Chloroflexota bacterium | reverse complement strand
CGCCTGACTATGGCGTGCTGCGTTCCCCAGTAATTCTTGGATCGCACGAAATAACATGACCTCAAGATAGGGTTCCAGTCGGCGCTCATTGCCTGTCACCGTAAAGCTAATATCAAGACCTGCCTGTTCTTTAAAAGCATCAGAGTATCTTCGGACCGTTGGAACCAAGCCAAGATCATCGAGCATCATGGGGCGCAGCTCAAAAATAAAATTTCTGACTTTTTGAAATGTTCCCATCGCGGAATTCTTAAGATTGTTCAGCTCTTCCCGCGCTTGCGCCGCATCCACATCCATCAGACGCATGGCAATTTCTGTTTGCAAAATAAAATTGGACAACGCCTGTGCTGGACCGTCGTGAATTTGGCGCGAAAGTCTCTGGCGTTCTGTTTCTTGAGCGTTCACGAGCATCTCTACACTGGCGAGGGGACTTTTTGATCCGCCAACCGATGACGGAGAATTTGGCGCATAAGAATGCAACGCTTGAATCAACGTCGATTTGAAGCGCTCCAAATGTTGTTTTTCGTTCTGTAATTTTTCCAGCTGTCCGCGCATGACCAGTAAGCGCTGCTGCGCATCCAGCGCGGAGTCATAAACACCACGAATTTCCTGAGGCGGCATTCTATCCAACTGATTGTGTACTTGTTGTAGGTGCGTCGTGATCGCTGCATTGCGCTGGGAAAGCTTAGACACCTCACCCTGACTCTGCTCGATCATCAACGTGATCTCCCGTAGTGCACGGTCTGTTTCTTCCAATTCTGCTTGCAAATCCAAACCACCTGTGGCAGTAATCATGTCGGTTGCCATAAAACTACTCCTGGTTTCTCATCTGATCGTTTTGCAGTTTGACCCAGCCTCGCTTTAAAGCGTACACAACCGCCTGCGTGCGATCTTCGACACCAAACTTCCTCAAAATAGATGTGACATGATTCTTTACTGTTTGGTGACTAATTCCTAGTAGACTCGCAATTTCCTTGTTACTCATGCCGCGTACTACACATGATAGTACTTCCATTTCGCGCTCCGATAAAGGATGGAACGGAGAGCCGGGCTCGCTATATGATCGTCTTGCACCATCCATTTGTTCATCGATCCAATGATCCAGCTCACGGTGAGTAAAAATATGACCTGCTACCGCATATTTTCCATCGGCTACCGCCCGTACGGTCTGTGCCAGCACATCCGGACCGATTTCTTTAGCACAATAACCGACCGCGCCGGCTAATACCGCATGGATTGCCTGCTCAATATCATCATAACCGGTCAGCAAAACGACGCGGGTGGGCAAATGTTCAGACGTAACTTGGTGAGTCACTTGCTGGCCATTCAGGCCGGGCATATTCACATCTAAGATCGCTACTTTTGGTTTGTGGACACGAATCAACTCAATCGCTTCGCTTCCATTGGCAGCCTGAGCAACGATCTGGAAATCCTTCTCCAAGGAGAGCGTGTCGACTACCCCCTGCCGAAATAGTGGATGATCGTCGGCGATTATCAATGTTATCTCATTCATCGTTGCCTTTTCCGTATACAGGTCATTCATGAGAGTATAGCACAGTAGGTATAAGGGGGCAATTTACAGCTTAATAACGACATTTCATCTTCATAACAACTCTTATTTCCACGAGAACACCTGAATGTGATCAGTAATATGAAGCAGATTCGGTTGCAGTCCGCTCGTAAAAAGGGATGTCCGTTGAGCCACGAGCCCTGGATATTGTCCTTGAAAAACAATGAGATAGTCCGCTGACCGAATATTCAAATATTCCGCCAGCCGGGCAGAATCGCGGATGAATGGAACCACCTGTGGTGTAATGAGACCGGCCATGTCGATCATGGGATTGGGCACATAATATCCCAGCGCACCGATATCGTGGACAGCAAGCAGCGCATCGGGCGGGACATTTTTTTGCACCCACTTGGCGGTTTCCACCATTTCGCTTTCGATCCAGTAGACATCGTACGCGTTCTGGCGCGCCGCGATAACGCTGAACAATACACAGAATACTCCCAACAAAACCTGCCACAAAAACACAATGCGACGATTTGCATTGACGGCGGAAATATATTCAATCATTCCAAGGATTCCCCATAAATATAAAATCGGAAACGCGGGAATAATATAACGTCCGTGCTGATAGGCGGGCATTCGCATAAAGTAAATCATAATGTATCCCACGAACCACAGCAGAGAGGCGATGGTTGCCCAATGGCGCGCGCGCACTTTCTTATATATCCATACTAGCGCACCGGGCAAGAGGATAAGAAACGGACTAGCCAGAAAAGGCCACAAATAACCAACGAAACGTTCTGCCAGAGGCTGGGATAACCAATACGCTTGATACTCGGCCTGCTTGGCATAGAAAGTATTCGGCATCAGATTCCCGGATAACGATAGATTGAAAAGCATATAAGGGCCGTACAACGCACCAAAACCGATCAAGGTCTGGGCCAACGCTTCAATAAATGACTGCATCTTTCTTTCAAGGCATGCAGCAGTGAACAAAATCGGACCCAGTAAAGTAATGCCATCGGGGCGGACCCAGATACTTGTCCCGACAAGCACGCCCAACAGCATGTAATGACGGGAGCCGCTGAGAAGCATAGTTAACACTACAAGAATAAGATAGGCATGTAGAAGGGTCTCCATTCCCGATACAGCGGACCACGTTAGATGCCAGGCAAAGACGAAGAACAGTCCAACCCATGGAATGCGAGAATTGTATGCAGGAAGCAACGCACGCGCGCTTTTCTCAGCAAGAATTCCTAACGCTGTGAGCAATATCCAGCCGAGAAAAAAGGTCCATACATAAGGCGCGAGTTTGAGAAGAAACCCGATACCCAGCAGAAATGTCCAAAGTGGCGCGGTGGAACCCGCGGACCGCTCGCCCAGGCGAAACGCCCATTGACCGTATTCCGCAAGGTTGCGTGCATAGGTCAAATGGATCCAGGCATCGTCGAGCGGAAAGCCAACGCGAAAGATCCAGGCGCTTACCCCCAAATAGAATAGCACCGCGCCGAGTGCGGCTATGGCAATGATCAAGCGCGGATTATCGCGCAGCCTGGATGCGGTAGATACGCGCTTCATCAACTTCTCCTAAATAGCTAAAGGCCGGATTATTTTCCGGGTGATCGTATAAATCCTGAATTGAGTCAAACGTACCACCCTTCTCAAGGATTAGATACGTTGCATCGAACTTCTTTGCCACCGATAGAATGGTCGCCTCATCGCCAAAGGGCAAAGAAATGGATTGACGTCCCGAAGCGAGGAAATAACCCGGCGGATTGCGAACGATCACAATGTCCTGACGCCGAATGCCCTGATCGATCAGTTTTTGTTCCACGGCGGGATAAATGAAATCATCCTTCGCCCAGCCACCGGCAATCACGCGGAAATTGACAAGATAGACCGTCATCAAAACCGCCAGCAAGACGAGGACCCCCTGAAAAAATAAAGGCGCGTTCTCATCGGATAGCTTGCCGCGCCCGCGCGCCCAATTAACCACAGCAGCTAATCCAAGCGGAGCGGCGACCCACCAAAACGGCTGGAAGGCCGCGCCGGCGTGAAAAAAACTTCCACGCGATCCGGCAAATGGAAAAATGACGGTCATCACGACAAAAAGGATGATCCAGCCAGTGACGGCAATCTTCGTCCGGAGATCGTGGCGCAGCTGCCATAATCCGATCAGAATAAAAGGCAGCAGGAAAATTTCGCCTTGCGCGGCAACGGTGTTTCCAAGATTAGAGTTCAGTGCCATCAAGCGATTTTGCAACGCTGCAGTCCAACCCGCGGCAACAAATCCTTCACGCGTTAGATCTTCAGGAGGATAAATAAAGGTCTGATTGTAATTCTGAAGCCAGAGCAAACGTCCACCCCCGGGTGTCATGAATGAGCCAAATAGATGCAGACTGCGGATATGCCATCCGCCCATAATCAGGAAATATCCAACCAGGAGAAGCAATCCTGCCGGAACCACAGCTTGCATCCATTCGAGCAACCTGAGCTTGCCTCCACCCTTATGGGTCCGGTATTTCCATAAAACAGTTAAACCAGCCAGTCCAAGCCAGAGCAAACCATCGCTGCGGGCGAACGTCAGCAGGCCCGCCAGCGCACCTAGGAGGACAGAAATCCACCATTCGCGGCGCGGGGCAAGCAACAGGAACATGCCCCCAAACAACATATACAACGAATAGTTGTCGGGCACGGGCATAAAGGGAGCGTAATAAAGCGAAA
>JBKPQD010000213.1:0-8646 GCA_046733915.1 Chloroflexota bacterium | reverse complement strand
TTGTTAGGGCCACAGCAACCCGAAGCGATTCAGAATCTGCTGCTCCCGTATGTCTCGAGACCCGGAGTGCTTGCCACGGTGCTCCTGTATGTTGCTTTTCTTGTTCCCTTGATGGAAGAACTTCTCAAGCCCCTGGGAGTTTGGCTCTTTGCCAAAAAACTCACCTCGCCTTCCCAGGGTTTTGCACTTGGCGCGCTCAGCGGTGCAGCTTATGCTCTCATTGAGACCCTCGGCGTGAGCGCCCAATCCGAAGATTGGGCAAGCGTGGTTCTGCTGCGGATTGGCACGGGTATGCTGCACGTCACCTCAACGGCATTAATGGGTACGGCAATCTTCTATGCAGTTCGTGAACGTCGCTACTTTCGTCTGCTGGGAATCTATTTTCTATCCATTCTCATGCATGGACTTTGGAACACACTCGCCCTCCTGTACGGATTTTCTACGGTTTCGAAGCTTCTCGGGAAGATAACCTTTCTTGACGGTACTCAACCCCAACTCCTGATCGGGATGGGAATTCTTGGCATAATCTTTTTGACTACCCTGCTCGTATTGAATCGCCGGTTGAGAACCGCGCAGTCCCAAGCCGTTGTCAACGAGCCAACGCCATAAAACTCTCATGGTAAGATACCCTCATGCCCGTAACTCCTTATTCCGCTATCGCCCGCGACGGTGACCTTGCCCAATTGGTCGGCTTGCGCCATAAACATTTCATTGTGCCGCTTAAAGCCGGTGCCAAATTTGAATCGCACCGCGGTGTCATCCTGCATGATGAGCTGATCGGCAAGCAATGGGGCACCCAGGTCTTCAGCCATATTGGCTCGCCGTTCTTCCTGCTGCAGCCCTCCCTCGGCGACCTGCTGATTGACCTGCCGCGTACCACGCAGATTCTGTACCCGAAGGATATCGGCTTTATTTTTGTGACCATGGGAATTGGTCCCGGGCAGACCGTGATGGAAGCGGGTACCGGCTCGGGATCCATGACGATCGCCCTCGCCTACGCGGTGGGACCGGCGGGACGTGTCATCTCGTATGAGGTCAAACCGGACGTGCAAAACCTGGCGCGCAAAAACGTAACGCGCTTCGGATTCGAAGCACGCGTCGAATTCAAGCTGCGCGATATCCAGGAAGGTTTTGACGAAACGGACGCGGATGCCTTTTTCCTCGATGTGCCGAATGCGTATGACTATTTGCATCAGGTCCGCCGCGCCCTGAAACCGGGCGGATTTCTGTGCTGCCTGCTCCCGACCATGAACCAGGTGGAAAAAACATTGATCGCGCTGCGCCAGGCGAACTTTGCCTTCATCGAAGTCTGTGAAATGCTGTTACGCTTCTATCAGGCGGAGCCGAGCCGCCTGCGTCCCACCGACCGGATGGTCGCCCACACAGGCTACCTGATCTTCGCCCGAAGAATCGAACCGACCGAAGATCCGCGCGGCAGAGAACTCGCCGAAGAAATTGGCGCCTGATTCAATCGAACGGGAAACGCAATGTAGAAAGCACCTTTTCTGCCAAAGGCTGGCATTTATCCCATTCGTTTTGATTAGCGTTGACCCAAAATATCGGTAACCCCGAATCGGTCGCCAGCCTTTGATCAGCCATATAAAGAAGACGAACGCGATCGGCCGGAGAATCTGGGAAACTTAGAATCGTGTAATTGATTCTGCCAAGCTGTTTGACTTTCTTTGAATGTGGACCGTTGAAGTCCGTAGGACCTTGCTCGGCAATGCTGCAACTTCTCAGATCCTTTGCTTGGAGCACGCCGTCCTGTATTTCCCAAATCGAAGGATCGTAATTCATGGTGAGTGGGGCATAGAAATAGAACACAAACACCCCGGCAGGTGCGGGAGTGGAGATAAAACCCGTGTTGGTAAATTCATAGTTCGCGATCACAGCTTGAGATAGGGTTGTCAGATCCAAACTCACAAGATTGAATTTCCCAATGTCGGGAATACATTGTGAATCGGTTTGCAAATACACAATCGAATTCCCCGTCGTGGACCACCAGATCCTGCCTGTCAGTAAATCCGGATTTTGCGTCGCAACGCGGCCAATCTCGCCTGTATCTAAATCCCAGATCACAATTTCGCGTCCCTGCCATAGGGCGAGCTTTGTTTTATCGGGTGAGATAAAGCCGCCTTCCAGCGTAATCACTTTTTGATCCAGGGTGTCCAGCCTATAAATCAGCGGAATGTAATTCCCACACCCACCATCTGGATAGCCCTCACGAGCTTCATTGTAGTAAAAGTAACGGCTATTCGACGACCAATACAAGCCTTGAAGGCCAAACGCGCCGACACCTTCACAATACTGTATTTGGTCCGCGACAACTTGCTCCGTCTTGTGACCAAGATCGAATAATTTCAGCTGCTCATAGGCGATCTTTTGGTTGTAATTGTTGTTCACATAGGAACAATCGTAACGAATGATCTCTGCCCGCCATTTTCCATCGGGTGACGTATACTTTTCTATCACCATAGGAGAAACAGTAGCGACAAGCGTGCCGATACTGGCAGTGTCGACACTATTTGCGGTTGCGGCAGCATTCGGTGTGGAGGTATTTATTGCTGAAGGTGGCTGGGCGCGTGTTTCTGTTGTTGTAGGCAGAATAGTCTTTGTTGCTGCCGCCGCTTCGGGCGGCGTCATTGCCACCTGCCCTATACAACCCTGCATGGCAAGTAAAACACCGAGAATGATCAGTAACATGATTAAGCGGTATCTGGAAAACATGGCAGCCTCTCTTTCGTTACACCGCATTTGTATCAATATGATCCGCCAGATCAGTATTACTTTATTTCGATTTTGTTCACCCACCTCATTTAGCTTACAATAAAGCAACCCTGTTCTAGGAGACGTTTCTCATGCGCCGCATGTTCCGCCGTCACATACGAAAAACGCTCTCGCAAAATGTGCCCCCTGTTTTACAGGAGGCAAACTTCGCCTTCAATAAAGGCGAATATGGGCGCGCAGGCGAGCTTTTTGAAAACATCGCCAAAACGACCGATGCGCGCGGCGGACGGCGCGCTCCTATCTTTCATCTCCAGGCGGGACGCGCCCGTGTGCTGGCGGGACAAGTTAAACTGGGAATGCCTTCTCTCAAGCGCGGGCTGGAACTCATCGCCCAGCGCGGAGAAGTCCACAAGCTACATCGAACAGCTACGCGGCTGATCAGCGATCTCCAGAGCCGCGGCTTGACGAATGAAGCTGCAGAAATCGTAGTACTTCTCGATGAGCTACTTCGCGTCATGCCAGCCATGGAAGCGAAGACCTTCGTATCAAAGAGTCCCTCTCTGCCAACTTACTGCCCATCGTGCGGCGCGGGGCTGCGACCTGACGAAGTCGAATGGCTGGACGAGGTCACTGCCCAATGTGCCTATTGTGGGAGCCCGATACGAGATGGGCGTTGATCACAAAATCACCACGGTTTCCCGTCCTTTCATTTCTTGCCCGCATTCACCAACGGCTTGTAACGGGTAGATTCACCATGCCGATCACTCTGACCGAAGAAAATATTTCGCGGCGATTGACCGAAGCGCTCAAAGCCGCGCCGGACTCATCCGATGGCTATGCTGAGATTGATCTGACGGAGGAGACGCGTCTCAAATGCGCGGCGGTCTTAGTTCCGCTGGTCTGGCAGGGCGAAGAATGGCACCTGCTCTATACTCGGCGCACGGATAGGGTCGAATCCCATAAGGGACAGGTGTCCTTTCCTGGCGGCGCCTGCGACGAAGGCGAAACCACGCCCGAGCAGACCGCCCTTCGCGAAGCAGAAGAAGAGATCGGGCTTCATCCCAAGGATGTAAAAGTGCTGGGACGCCTGGCGAATATGATCACGATCACCTACTTCCGGGTCACGCCTGTGGTCGGAATTATCAAGTGGCCGGCTGTCTTTCGGGTCGGGGAGCATGAAGTGGCGCGCATCTTCACGATTCCCCTGGCATGGCTGGCAAACCCAGCCAATCGCTGGGAGTTCGCACGTCCCGATACCACACGCAGGCTGATCGCCTACCATCCCTATGATGGAGAATTGCTCTGGGGCGCGACGGCAAGAATGACCGTGGATTTTTTGGACGTGTTACAGTTATAAACTTCTTGCGCTTCAAAGGATGTTGGAAACGCCAAAGCAACAACTTGCTCACTCCAAATAAGGTCCATCTATTCAGTCTTATCACTTCTGAAAGTTAGACCCAAAAAACATATCTGTATGGATGCAGGATTCCCTATCGCGTTAAAATACTCTTAACACTCGCCACGGAGGCACATTATGGAAAACAACGCATCCCCTTTCGCAGACTTTCAGAGCCTGGAATTTGATTCCCGCAGGGAATACAAATGGTTTGTATATTTTGATCAAGCAAACGCCGATAGGCAACATACCGGCTACGTGGAGAATTTACGCGAACTGCAAAACTTTGCTACCAAATATTCTCCCGAACGCCTCTATAGGGATTTTGTAAAGATCTACGATGCGACCGGAATCAAAATCAACCCGAAGACGTTAGATTTAATTGCCGAAATTTCCGAGTTGTATGATGATGATGCGGCCGATATCAATTATCTATTCACGATGATTTATTTCGCGATGGTGTCGGAACAGAATCAAAAAGATAAACAGCTGGGAAAACGCATCAAGCGACTGGCAGTCTACCAGGCATTATTTGACAAGTTGCGGGCTGAGGAAGTCAGATACCATGTTCCACGAAAATGGTGGCTGATCGACGCTCAATGCAGCCAGCGAGGATTTTAAGCAATCGATCACCAAGTAAGACACCTTTTCAATCCTTATATCCCGTTCACGATGGGATTGTTTATCTAAACGAAGTCCAGCATTAGCTGGACTTCGTGCTTTGAATCGAAATAGAATAGACTCAAGATAAGTTTTGAATTCAATTGTCAGCGTTCCCTAGCCGCTTGACGACAACATATCCAAATTTTTAACTAATTTGAACAAACAAAAAACTCCCCGACCAAAATCGGGGAGTTTCTGTTGACGAGAGAATTACTCTTCGCCTTCTTCTTCCTTCTTGCCGCGTTCGACTGCCAGTTCAGGTTCAGTAGCAGCCGGTGTAACACCTTCTGCACCAGGAACGGCCGCGCCTTCTTCTTCCACCTTGGCAAAGGTCGCCACCGCAACCATTGTATCGGGGTCGTTGAGAATGCGGACGCTATCAGGCACGTTTACTTCACGTACACGGATACCATCCCCTGGTTTTGCCAGAGTGCTAATATCTACCTCAATGCGCTCGGGTAGATCGTTGGGAAGAGCTTCCACTTCGAGCTGTTCAAGGTTTTTCACCAGCACTGCGTTGTAATCCTTCACCGCGCCGGAAACGCCGGTGAAGTGAACACTCACGCGCGTGCGCAGTTTCTCGCTCATCGAGACCGCCAAGAAGTCCACGTGCAGCAGGCGATTCTTGATGAAATCGCGCTGCTTCTCGCGCACCAGGGCGGGATACTCGGTACCATCGACATTGATGGTCACCAGGCTAGACGCAGTGAGCTTGCCCAATGTCATGGCAGCAGTGTGCGCATCCAGGTTGATCTTGATCGGCTCTGTGTGGCGACCGTAAATCACCGCCGGCAGTTTGCCTTCGCGGCGCAGCGCCTTCACCTGCTTACCCATCACATCCCGCTTGGATGCATTTAAAACGACTTTCTCCATCTTTACTCCTCGAGCGCCTCTCCCCCGGCGGCATACTGCCGGAGTACCCTCGCTCTATGAATAGAATTTCTGCAAACGGCACCCTCGGTGCCGCAATACATTCGATTTATTTTCGGCGGAACAACGCCCGCCCGAGCAGCAGCATCATACCACTAAACAGACCCGCAACCAGCCCGGCGATCAGTGCCGAACGCGTATCCATCAGCGTGGTCACATTCCCCTGGACATTCCTGCCGATCAGGAGGACAGTTCGCGAGTCGTTCACTCGGATCTCTGAACCAGAGACAACGCCTGCCATCACGTTTCGGATATCGGCGTTCCCCGCCACGACGGCGCCCGCATATCCGCTCAACGATACTCCCTGTGCCTGGAGCATCCCCACAAAGGCCTGATCTGCCAGGACTTCGACCGACTCCACCGCTGCCAGGGCGGACTGGTGTGCGCTGACGCGCGTTGCTTTTACAGCCGCCGCAGCACTCTGGTGCATGGTGACGTCCTCTGCCGCGATGCTGCCGGCGGATGCCTGATGCATACGCACCGCCTCCGCCTGGACGTTTTGCACTTCCATTTGGGATGTATTCCCGAACTGCGATTCGTCAGTTTCGGAGGGATTTTCGGGTTCGATCATGGTTTGGTCTCAATTCAACTGCTAGGCATGAAATCCGCCTCCAGCGGGAGGCGGAGACTTGCAGCGGCTCGGATTTTACCACAGTATTGACCGCCTTCAGCCTAATTGAACATCGTCAGGATCTCTGCTTCCTCATCGCCTCGGCCACACCGTGTGATAATTCATCCTCTCTCTGATCCAAATGGCTGACAATATTCCAGTAATCCTCATTATCGCGGTTCTGGCTGAGCTTGTAGTTTGCTTCCAGGCGCGTCGCTTCGACTTGAAAAGCGACAATGCCTTTCATCTGCTTTTCCACAAAATCTTGTGGAAGAGTTTCCAGCCTATAATGATGGTCAGCTTCGTGTCGATCAATCAAGCGCTTGAGCAGAGAATATGCCTCCTCATGGTCGCTGATTAGGCGCGGCTTTCCATAAACATGGATACTCTGATAATTCCAGGTTGGAACGTTGACATGGTTATACCAGGTGGGAGATATATACGTGTGCGGTCCCTGAAAGATAATCAGAATTTCCTGGTTTTTCTCAAAGGTCTTCCACAGCGAATTCGCCTTGGACATATGTCCATTGACGAATAGCTTCTCTCCTGCCTCGACTACTTCCACCAGTAAATGGCTGGCAACGGGCTTTTCACCATCGTAAGCAACCACAGTAACAAATTCATTTTGCCTGAGGAATTCCAGGATTTTCCCTCGATTCTCTTCACGACACAGTTTTGAAATATACATACTTCTCCTTTGAGCTACCAAAGTATACCAATCCCTTGTTCCGACTCCGAATGCTCATGACGACTCTCTAATGTATAATCCTCCCATCTCATTTCAGGACAACACATGCGTCGTTATCTACTTTTCACCGTCTTCATCTCCGGCATGACCACGCTCGCCGCCGAACTGGCTGCTTCACGCCTGATCGGCAATGTGTTTGGAACGAGCAACATCGTCTGGGCGAGCATCATCGGGCTGATCCTGATCTATCTGACGCTCGGATACTTTCTTGGCGGCAGATGGGCGGATGCGAACCCGACAGCGGCCGCCATGTACCGCGTCTTGGCGTGGGGCGCGTTCACGCTCGGACTCGTTCCCTACATTGCGGGACCCGTTCTCAGGGCCGCGGCGACTGCTTTTGAAGTTTTGCAGGTCGGCGTCCTCGGCGCTTCGTTCGTTGTCGTGCTGATCCTGTTCAGTGTTCCGATCACTTTGCTGGGAACGATTTCGCCGTTCGCGATTCGCCTGTCTGTTGACGATACAGCCCACGCCGGACAAATCTCCGGGCAGATTTATGCCATTTCCACACTGGGTTCGTTCATCGGTACATTTCTGCCCACGCTGGTCACCATTCCCGCCATTGGTACGACCAAAACATTTCTATTATTCAGTCTCATTCTATTGTTTGTAGCTCTGGCAGGACTCGGACAATTCGCCAGCCGTGGCGAGATGTTCAAGCTGATGTGGATGCCGCTCTTGATCGCAGTGATTGCAATGCTTGCCTCGGGTCAGGCGCTCAAACATAATAGTGGTCAAATCTACGAGACCGAGTCGGCGTATAACTATATCCAGGTGGCACAACAGAATGGCTACACCATTTTGCGATTGAACGAAGGCCAGGGCGTGCACTCGATCTACAAGCCGGACACGCTGCAATACAATGGTCCCTGGGACCAATTTCTGGTCAGTCCCTATTTCTACTCAAATCGCAAACCCTCGGATGTGAAGCGCGTCGCGATTGTGGGACTCGCGGCCGGGACGACGGCGCGGCAGATGACGGCGGTCTACGGGAATATTCCGATCGATGGGTTCGAGCTGGATCCCAAGATTGTGGAGGTGGGGAAAAAATATTTTGACATGAATATGCCCAACTTGAACGTGCATATCGGTGATGGACGCCTCGGGTTGGAAGAGAGTCCGTATAAATATGACATCATCGCCGTGGACGCTTATCGCCCGCCCTATATTCCCGCTCATATGACTACGCAGGAATTTTTCGAGATCGTCGCCTCCCATCTCAACGACGGAGGCGTGCTCACGATCAACAGCGCCAGCGTTCCCGGCGACCGACGACTCATCAACGGACTTGCCACTACCATGGGAACCATCTTTCCCTCGATTTATACGGTAGATATTCCTGGCTCCCTCAACACGATGATCTTCGCCACGAAGCAGAAGACGCAGCCAGAGAATTTTGCCGTCAACCTTTTGACTCTTTCCCAGGATCCGACCGTGCATCCCTTGTTAGTCTCGACGATGCAAACTACATTTGCCAATCTCAAATCGGGTTATGAAGCCACCACCGTCTTCACCGACGATCACGCTCCGATTGAATGGATTGTGAATGATATGGTGGTGAGGTTTATCCTGAGC
>JBKPQD010000212.1:0-5394 GCA_046733915.1 Chloroflexota bacterium | reverse complement strand
CTGCCACACCGACGTCGACATCCATACCGACGGACACACCGACCGCAACCTCCGCCCCAACGGATACGCCGACAGCGACTCCTACTAACATACCCACGGAAACGCCGACTCAAACGGCAACCTTTACGCCGACGAATACAGCCACTCCAAGCGCGACGCCCACGTTCACATCGACTCCGACTGCGACGAGTACGCCGATGCCGGACCCGATCTTTGCGGATAGCTTTGAATCGGGCAATCTCTCCGCTTGGTCATCTTCCACGACGGACAACGGTGACCTCAGCGTAAGTGCAGCGGCGAAGCTAATTGGCAACAATGGACTCCAGGCACAGGTTAATGACAACAATTCCATCTTCGTGACCGATGATCATCCGACGGCTGAGGCGCGTTACCGGGTCCGCTTCTACTTCGATCCCAATACGATCACGATGGCTCAGAATGATGCTCATTTGATTTTCATTGCTCGCACTGGGAATGGGACGAGCACGGGAGCAACTGTACTGCAAGTCGAATTACGCTATTCCGCGGGCAAATATCAGATAAGAGCTCTCATCTCGGACGATGGCACAGTCTTCACAAGTAGTGGTTGGTTCACCATCAGCGATGCACCGCACCCCATTGAGCTGGATTGGCGCGCCTCAACGGCAGCGGGTGCCAACAATGGTGGTCTGACCTTGTGGATCGATGCTGTACAACAGGCGAATGTCACCGGGATCGACAACGATACCCGGCGTATCGAGAGTGTTCGAATGGGAGCAGTATCAGGTGTCGATATCGGCACGCGTGGAACGTATTACTTCGACACCTTCGAATCTCGAAGACAAACTTACATCGGACCCGTTACACCGACAGACACGCCTACCCCGACTCTACCGCCAACCTTTACGTCTACTCCTGCAGCAACTTTCACTCCAACGGCGACTTCTACTCCCGCTGCGACTTTTACACCGACCCCAACAGGTACGTCCCTGTCAGACTCAATCTTTGCAGACAGCTTTGAATCAGGTAATCTCTCCGCCTGGTCATCTTCCACGACTGATAGCGGCAACCTGAGCGTAAGTAGCACAGCCGCGCTGGTAGGCACGCGCGGTATGCAGGCGCTGATCAATGACAACAATTCCATCTTCGTGACCGATGATCATCCGACGGCTGAGGCGCGTTACCGGGTCCGCTTCTACTTCGATCCGAATAGCATTGCAATGGCCTCAAGCGATGCTCATCTGATATTCCTGGGTCGCACCGCGAATGGGACGAGCACGGGAGCAACTGTGTTGCAAGTCGAACTGCGTTACTCAGGCGGCAAGTATCAGATTAGGGCGCTTATTTCAGATGACTCCACCGCCTTTACCAGCAGTGGTTGGTTCACGATCAGTGATGCACCGCACTCCATCGAACTGGATTGGCGCGCCTCGACCGCGGTCGGTGCCAATAACGGCGGCTTGACCTTATGGATCGATGCTGTACAACAGGCGAATGTCACCGGGATCGACAACGATACCCGGCGTATGGAGAGTGTTCGGCTTGGAGCGGTCTCGGGAATTGACACAACAACTAGAGGTACGGAATACTTCGATGCCTTCGAATCCCGCCGACAAACTTATATTGGACCATAATGGGCTCGGCTGGGAGTCTAGGGATTGACCAAGAAGCAAATGGATGCCCGAGCTTTTACGATGCAACTTTATTTCTTGCGTACCTACAGCCAATGAAATGATTTGAGCCTGTCTTCTTGAAAGCATTAGAAAGAGATTATGTCACATAATTACCTGCGTAAAATACTGGTCAGCGGTCCACTGATCCTCGCAAATATTGCCTTCCTCTTCTCCTTTGGAGGAAGTTCGATCACTTTTGCGCAAAGGGATGGCAAGTCCAGCTTAGCCTCCGAGGCATTGGGAATTCTTCGAGAAGTACAGGTGCTAGAAATCGACCGGGCGGGCCTTCGCCATCCGGTCGGTTTGACTTTCTCAGCCAAAAGCAACGCTTTCCATGTGATGGAGATGCAACAGGTATCTTCCACCTATGCAGACTTTGTCAAAATGACACCCTCCGCGGATCGTGCCGGGTTCACACGGATTGCAGCTGCGGTTCAGAACCCAATCAACATGGCTTTTGATAATAAATTAAATCGTCTACTTGTCCTTCAAGCTCAGTCAAACCAGTTGTTGTCGGTGCCGGAAGATATCAATGGAAATCTAAATCCAGGAGCCTTAACCCGCTATGATGCCAAGAGCTTTGGGCTACAGAACCCAGAGGGCATGACAGTTGATGAAACAAGTGGAACCTTGTTTATTCTGGATGCAGTTGGCCCTCGAATTGTACAGATAAAGCCAAGAGCTGACGGCAGTTTTAGCGGAGCAGGAGTCTCGGCAATCGATTTGCAGTCCTATGGCTTCTCTACCTTGCGAGGCCTTGCATTCAACCCGACTTCGGGTCATTTGTTCGTGATCAACCCAGCAGAGCAAGAGTTATATGAACTGACCCAGAGTGGCCAGCTGTCGACTACTCGTGACATGTCTCAATTTGGTTTGAAAAACTCACAGGCAATAGTCCTGGCCCCGAGCGGGGACAGGACCGATGATCCATCACAATTGAGTTTATATGTGGCTGATAGTGGGCAGGTCACCGAGACTAATCCAACCAATCAGTCAACTCTAAGTTTTGGGCAGATCGTGGAATTATCGCTCATTCAGGCTGCAACACTCCCCTCGGGGACGACTCTGTTGCCGGCCACGCTGGTTCGCACCTTTGATATGTCCCCTGCCGCGTGGAGTCCCTCTAGTCCAGATCCATCAGGAGTCGATTATTGGCCCCCGACCGGCGGATTGATTATCGAAGACAGCGAAGTAGACGAGATGTCCAATTACTTTACCGGCAAGAATGTGTATTTATCCACCCTTTCAGGAGCCTTGACCAGCACTTGTACAACCACTTCCCTCAATCGTTCCGGTTGGTCGAACGAACCAACGGGTATTGCTGTTAACCCGAACAACCTTCACCTCTTTATTTCAGATGATGATCAGTTCAAGGTCTTTGAAGTGAACCTCGGGCCCGACGGAACATATTGTACTTCTGACGATTCTGTGACATCGATTAACACAACATACGATACGGAAGATGTAGCTTATGGAAACAATACATTGTACATCGCCGACGGCGCTGATGCTGAAGTCTCCGTGATGAATCTTGGTCCCAACGGTATGCTTGGTGGCGGCGACGATGGTCCCATGACTCATTTTGATACAGCCGTTCTGGGCTTCAACGATCTGGAAGGAATTGGTTATAACCCTGATAGCGATACGCTATTTATTGTGAGCACGGATAGTGCTGATCGCTATTTAGGAGAAATCACAACGAGCGGTACACTCCTGCGCGCCTATGACTTATCTTTCATGGGGGCCGCCGGAAATATCCGCTCGGATGTTGCCTATATTCCCAGCAGCCAAAATCCGGCGGTTAAGGATATTTATATCGTCAGCCGAGGCATTGATAATGATAGCCACCCTGATGAGAACGATGGTAAAGGCTGGGAAATTTCAATTGTCGCTTCGCCGACGGCGACAAGTACCAACACTTCAACGCCAACAAGTACTGGCACACCTGGGCCTTCGCCAACACCGACCCATACGCCTACCGGCAGTGGAACAACAATTGCTGAGAGTAGGGTAGCAGCCAGTAGTGATGATGCGGAACAGAGCGCTGGCGGCAATGTCTCGCTCACCAGCACCGATCTTGAGTTGATCTATGATGGCAGTAACCAAACGGTGGGTATGCGTTTCAATGGAGTCGCTATCCCGCAAGGGGCTCATATTGTTAACGCCTACGTGCAGTTCAAGGTGGATGAGATCAACACGGAAGCTACCTCCCTTAGCATTCAGGGCCAGGCAACCGATAATGCGCCCACATTTATCGCATCTAGCCTGAATATATCATCCAGGCCCAGGACGGCCGCATCGGTAGGATGGTCACCGGTGAGCTGGACGACCGTGAATGAAGTTGGCATCAATCAACAGACACCGAATTTGAGCACGATCATTCAAGAGATCGTGGGCCGACCGGGCTGGTCTGGTGGCAATTCCCTCGTAATCTTTATTACAGGCACCGGCCACCGGACGGCAAGGGCATATGATGGGGAAACAGCGGGAGCTCCTTTGCTGCACGTGGAATATGACACTTTGTCGTCGACACCGACGCCAACAGCAACTGCCACGTTGACCACGACAGGCACGCCTACCTCCACTTCTATGCCCACTGCGACGTTTACATCTACCGCCACGAGTACACCGCTGTTGACGAATACACCGACGCCGACAGCAACAGTCACACCAACCAGGACGGCAACCAATATGCCTACCGCGACATTCACCTCGACACCGACAAATACGCCACTGCCTGATTTAATTTTTGCTGACAGCTTCGAGTCCGGCAACCTATCGAGCTGGTCCACATCTGTGACTGATGGTGGCAACCTCAGTGCAAGCAGCGCGGCGGCGCTGGTGGGAGCGCAGGGTATGCAGGCGCTCATCAACGATAATATCTCAATCTACGTTACCGATGATCGCCCCACCTCTGAGCCGCGCTACCGAGTACGTTTCTACTTCGACCCCAACAGCGTTTTGATGGCAAAAAACAATGCTCACTTCATTTTCAATGGTTTCAACGCCGCCGGAACGGCCGTAGTGCGATTAGAGTTTCACGTTCTCAATGGTCAGTATCAAATCCGGGCCAATGTGCTGAACGATAGCACAAGCTTTACATCCACGGCCTGGTTCACGATCAGCGATGCGTCGCATCCGATCGAACTGGACTGGCACGCCTCAACCGCCGTGGGGGCGAATAATGGAGGCGTGACGTTGTGGATTGATGGAGTTCAAACGGCCAATCTGACCGGTGTTGACAACGACACTCGAAGGATTGATCGCGTCCGGCTGGGAGCCACGGCAGCTATTGACTCCGGCACTCGTGGGACAGAATACTTCGACGCCTTCGAGTCCCGCCGGCAGACCTACATCGGGCCATAGTTCAATTTCCGGGCCACGAACAGTGAACTTTAAAATGCGTAAGAAGGGTCCTGTGTATGCTATTCACTCCCCAATTGTTGGTGATGATCATCCTAATATAACTGTATATTATGTTCCCGGCTGGAGTCATGCATTGAAAAACAGCCTTACTTCAAACCTTTCGCAGCCATCAAAACAAAGGAGTAATGAATGAAAGTTTTAGTCACTGGAGGAGCTGGCTTTATTGGCTCACACGTCGTGGATACCTATATTGCAAATGGATATGAAGTTGTTGTCGTCGATAACCTCTCCACTGGACGACTTTCCAACTTAAATCCAGCTGCGACTTTCTATAACATAGACATTCGCAGCCCGCAGTTGAATGAGATATTTGATA
>JBKPQD010000211.1:0-2183 GCA_046733915.1 Chloroflexota bacterium | reverse complement strand
GTAGCGATGTAAGCCATTCCTTCCTATCGTCTGGAAATTCTCCAGTCCATCCACAAACTCCCGAACGATCTGAAGGTGCTCTGCATAGTCGGAATCGTAGATTGGATAGGCTTTGGGCACGCGGAACACACAACCATCCACAATATCTCTTGACTCTGCGAGACCGATCCGTTCCAATTCTCGCTTTCCCAGTTCGATCAAATCGGGATCTGACATGTTCCAAAGCTCATCGCCTTCCATGCAGAAATATTCCATTCCCAGGCTGGTGCTCGAGGGATCCGGGACCATATCCGGGCTCCAATTCTTGAAGTTCTGTATGCGGCCGACTTTCACATCGGGCGAATGGATGTAGATCCAGTTATCGGGGAATAGCTCTGTCTTGTTGACTATTAAACACACCGTCAGAAAGTCGCGGTAGTTGAGCTCAGTGGCAGCCTTAAGCACATCTGTCGGAACAGGGTCGAGTTTCTTGATAAATTCCGAGATCGGCATGCTTGAGATGAAATCGGTACCGGAAATGATTTGCTCGCCCGACCCATTTTGAGAGATCACCACATAGTCAATGCAATTCCCGGTGCGATGGATGCGTGTCACAGAACTGTTCAGCATCACTTTTCCTTCACGCTTTTCAATCTGATTCTTGACCTCATTCCACATCATGCCCGGACCAAAGCGGGGATAATGGAACTCTTCGATCAGCGTTGCGATAGAATCGCCCGGCTTGACAATTGTGCTCAACAAGGCATTCTTGAGGGATAGATTCTTTATTCTTTGCGCCGCCCATTCGGCCTTCAGCTCTGAGCAGGGGATTCCCCATACCTTCTCTGTGTACGTTTTAAAGAAAATCTCAAATAAACGCTTACCAAAACGATTGGTCACCCATTGGCCAAAGGTGTCCTCTTTTTTGTAAGGAAAGATCTGCCAACGAACGAAACTCAAAACAATTAAAATGGCCTGCCACAGCCCGAGGCCGGAAAGCGAATTCCAGATCTTCAGAGGATATAAGAAAAATTTATCCTGATAAAAAATCCTGGAGAGGCGCGGCCGGCGCAAAAATTCATCGCCCAGCACCTCATGCCACATCTGATTGACGGATGCCGACTTGGTAAAGAATCGATGACCGCCCATATCAAAGCGATAACCCTTGTAGTTTTCTGTTCGTGCCAGGCCGCCAACCTTGTCGTTCTGTTCGAGCACGACCGGCGGAATATTGTGTTTCGTTAGCTCGTATCCAGCCGTCAGGCCTGCAGGGCCGCCACCGATAATAACAACTTGTCGAGTTTGTTTGCGTTCCATAATTATTCTCTAATGCCCCATTGAACTGCGAGATATGCGTGCTTTTTGATTTTTTTTCGAGACAAGATACTCAAGCGAGACTAACCCAAACGCCAAGCTGCTGTAGAAGAAATAAAAAAAGTGCAATAACATGGCCCCGGTGGCGAACCAGGGCCCACCTTTTTGAAAGAAAAAACGATAGAGTGGAAAGTTTGCTGCAATCAGAAATCCCGCCATAGTAGGAACACCAATCCAGGCGAAAGGGAACGATAAACCGAGCGTAACAAAAACAAGAAGGCCCCAGACGCATAGAGCACTCAGCCGGCTCTTCCAATCGAGGTTAAGGTCGGCCGGTAACCGGGACGTGGAATAGATCAACCGCGTCCACGGAATCGCCCGATCCAGGATATCCGTGCGTAGCAGGCTATACATATTCCAGCGCTTCAAATGAGTCACCTGCACCTCCCGGCACAAGTGAATACGATATCCGGAGGCTTTGAGTCGAACGCCAAGTTCAATATCTTCGATCGACGGCCGTGAATAGCTCGAAGCAAATCCCCTGAGCCCGAGGAATATGTCCCGGCGTATTGCGCCAGCACCCGTCCAAAAGCTGGACGCTTCTCTCTGGCTCTGGTGATGAACAAAGTGGTGCTGTAAGTTCTTATATAACGAAACCCAGTTCCGATGAAAGGGATGATCGTCATAGGAGCCAAACAGTGCAGCTATATCCGGATGCTCGAGAAAATGGCGCTCTATTAAAGCCAGCGTATTGGTATGGACCATCACGTCTGCGTCCAGAAAGAGTAAAACATCACTTCGTGATCGCATTGCCCCTCGATTTCGAGCTCGGGCCGGTCCAATGGGGTGGTTGTTTTGGCAAACCACGACAGCACCAAATCTTGCTGCTA
>JBKPQD010000210.1:0-3645 GCA_046733915.1 Chloroflexota bacterium | reverse complement strand
TTCGTCCGCGCCCAGCCCGCGAACAAATTCGATGTTCTGGGCGCTGGTCGTGGTGATCACATGAGCGCCTTTCAGGTGTGCCAACTGAACGGCATACATGCCAACACCGCCTGAGCCGCCTTGCACAAGAATGGACTGCCCGGGTTGCAAGTTTCCGTATTCAAATAAACCGGACCATGCCGTTCGAGCACCGTGAGCAACAGTAGCTGCCTGATCAAAAGTGAGGTTGCGAGGCATCGGGAAAACTGTGTTGACTGGCAGTAGCATATATTCTGCACTAGATCCATTCCCGAGATTGCTTACACAGTTCGAATAAATGTTTTGCCCGGGGACGAATGTGGAGACGTCCGGTCCTACCTCCTCAATGGTGCCGGATAATTCAACACCTGGAATCGCTGGCAGCGTGACGGGCACCCGGTTCTGCACGAGACCAGCGCGGATCGCCGTGTCGATCGGATTGACGCCAGTAGCATGGACACGCACTAAAACTTGACCGGCGCCCGGGCTGGGTGGACGGGGAATGGAATCCACGACCAGGACCTCTGGCGGACCAAAACGGTGAAAACGGACAGCTTGCATGATTTCGGTGGACATACCTGTAACGTCTCCTGTCTTTTAGATTTCAAAGGTTGCGATCACGGGGGAATGGTCTGAGCCGGGTTTGCCGCGTCGCTCGGTCGGATCGTCGCTAACAGAGGGTAGATTGTCGTCCACGTAGCTATCTACGCCAGGGACTCTGCGTGGATGCCCGGGCAGCAATTCCTGGCTGACTAGGATGTGATCGATCAATTCTTTGTTGCCATTGTGGATTCGGGAATATCGTCGATTGGTTGGAATGAGCGGCGCGAGGTTGAACAATCGCGTATCGTCGCCTTTATCCGGCTGATTGAATCCTCGCGTCCCAATTTCACTTCCAGACGGACCCTGAAGCATCTGCGTGGTCGCCGCATCGGGAACATCGTTCATGTCGCCCAAAATGATGAGTGCTCGTTCGGCATTGTGTTCGAGAATTTCGTTCGCTTTGACGCGCACAGTAACCGCTTCGGCAGCTCGGCGGAGCAGCGCAATAGCTGCCACCCGGGCACGTTCATTTTCGTCATGTGGCGTGTAGCGGGGGTGATCGGTTGGTGAAGGGTAGGTGAGTAGTTTGGATTTGAGATGTGCCGTAATCAAATTTACAGGAAAATCCTCTGTTGGCCGGATTTGGATGCGCAGCGCGCCTCTACCCATTTTTGTGATTTCGACGAGATTTCCGTGTGAGTCGAGCCCCGGCACCTGAGGGAGGCCGGCTGCCAGAAAATCCGGAATTTCTTCGATCTCATCGATTGAAAATTTAGATAGAAAGCCCACCCGAATCCCTCGTCCATCCGGATGGGTTGATAAAATCGAATTGGGATAACGGCCTTCAAGCAAGTCCACGAGATCCTGAAGCGCCTCCGCGCTTCCGACTTCCTGAACTGCAAGCACATCCGGATCCAGAAATGTGATCAGAACCGCTAAACTATCCAGTTTTTGCTGGTACTCCTCCACACTCGGCGGACCATATCTTGTCCCTGGCGGATATAAGTTTTCTAGATTCCAAGTCATCACTTTGAATGACGCCATGATCGCCTCCTGTTTTCACTTCTACAAGCATCTATGGGCCCGGCATCCGATGAAATCATTATAGTCATTCTTTCTAAAGAAACAATAAGCCTCGAAGTTATAAACTTCGAGGCTTTACGGAATACTGTAAGTTGTTTACTGACTATAAATCTTTATCATAGCCTTCGGGCAGCCAGCAGCATAGGACCAGTTCTCTCGCTGCTTTGACCTCGTCCATTCTGCCGAATTTCGTGGTGCTGGGGGCATTGTGGAGCAACTCAGCCTGGGTTTTGGCTTCCTCGGCGATCTTGATCATCGTGTCGGCGAAGGCGTCGAGCGTGTCTTTATTCTCGGTCTCGGTCGGCTCGATCATGAGCGCCTCGTGGACGATGAGCGGGAAGTAATTTGTGGGCGGGTGGAAGTTGTAATCCATTAGGCGCTTGGCGATATCCAAGGCACGGACGTCACTGCCCTCGAAGCGACCTTCTGCAACGAACTCGTGCATGCAGATGCGATCAAATGGAACGCGATAGGTGCTGCGCAAGCGTGCCAGCAGGTAGTTGGCGTTCAAGACTGCGTATTGAGCAATGTCTTTGAGTCCATCGGGTCCATGCATGGCAATGTAAGTATACGAGCGAACAAATCCGCCACCGAAATGTCCCTGGAAGGCTTTCATTCGTCCAATGGATTTGGCGGGCTTGACAAAGCCATACAGCGGAGGGGTCTCATCGTCGCCTTCTTCGACAATGCCAACGAGCGGCTCGGGCAGGAAGTCTGCCAGATGCGCGGCGACCCCTACTGGACCGACACCCGGTCCACCACCACCGTGGGGCACGGAGAAAGTTTTGTGGAGGTTGAAGTGCATCAGATCGAAGCCCACGTCGCCCGGACGGACGATGCCAAGCAATGCGTTCAGGTTCGCGCCATCCCCATACATCAAGCCGCCACAGCCATGAACCAGCTCAATGATTCTTTCGATATGCTCATCGAACAGCCCGAGAGTATTCGGGTTGGTGAGCATCATACCGACGACCGTATCGTCACAGGCGGCTTCGAGCGCCTGGAGGTCTACATTGCCGCGCGAGTCTGAAGGGATGGTGACTACCTGCAAGCCCATCATGCCAACCGAGGCAGGATTGGTCCCGTGGGCTGCGTCGGGGATCAACATCTTGACGCGCTTGCTGTCGCCGCGGGATTTGTGATAGGAACGCATCATCAGTACGCCGGTAAATTCTCCATGGGCACCGGCTGCAGGCTGCAAGGTCACAGCGGCAAAGCCGGCGATTTCCTTCAACCATTCCTGCAGCTGGTACATCAATGCAAGATTTCCTTGCACGGTCTCAATGGGCTGTAATGGATGTGTGAACAAGAAACCGGGCAAACGAGCGGTATCTTCATTGATCTTAGGGTTGTACTTCATCGTGCACGAGCCAAGCGGGTAGAACCCGCTGTCCACGCTGTAGTTAAAGGACGAAAGATGCATATAGTGGCGGACTACATCCACTTCGGCGAGTTCGGGCAGAGGCAGGTCCGAGCGCAGGAGTTCATCGGGAGGCAGAGCTGTTTCCGGAACATCAGAAGCCGGCATTGTTACCCCGGTGCGGCCGGGTGAGGATAAATCGAATATAGTCGGCTCGACAATTTTTAGGGGCGCCTTCACCTGCGGTTCCATCACGATGTCAGTCATGGCTCACCTCCGATAAAACTTCGACGAGCGTGTCAATGTCTTCCTTGCTATTCATTTCAGTCACAGCGACCAGCATATGATCCTTGAGTGCCGGATAATCCTGTCCAAGGTCATAGCCGCCGAGGATGCCATGATCGAGCAAATGCGCGTTAACTTCTTCGACAGGGCGACCGACACAGACAGCAAACTCGTGGAAGAACGGCTCGGTGAAGCAAAGTCCCATGCCGTCGATTTTGCTAAGCTGCTCGGCAGCGTAATGTGCTTTTTGATAGCAAAGGTTGGCGACCTGGCGCAGACCCTGCTTGCCAAGCAGCGAAAGATAGACGGCGGTTCCCAGAGCGATCAGGCCCTGGTTAGTGCAAATGTTGGATGTG
>JBKPQD010000209.1:0-4407 GCA_046733915.1 Chloroflexota bacterium | reverse complement strand
GCAACATTGATGAAATCGCTCTTGTTCTTATCCAGTTTTTTGAGCGTGTTATGCGCGTTGCTCAACTCATCGACGCGTTGCTCGACCATGCGCTCCATCATTTGGTTGAAACGATTGAGATCGTCGTATAGGCGCGCATTCTCCAGGGCGATAGATGCCTGGATGGCAAATGTACTGGCAAGCAAAACATCGTCCTGATTGAACGAAACCGGGGCGCGGCGACTGAGCGTCAGCATGCCGGTGACTTTGTTTTTGAAGAAGATCGGGATTCCCAGCCATGAGCGATCTTCCGGAAGCCAATCGGGCTGACTCCAGCTCTGCATATTCTTTACGTCACCGATGATGATATGCTCGGCCTGCTTGGCAATCGCATGATAGATGTTGGTGTTGCGCACGGTGTACTTTAGATCTTCCACCGGCACATTCTCAGGGAATCCCATATGCGCTTGCAGACGGGGGATCCCATTCACATCTTCCATGAAAAGCGCACAGCGATCATTCTGGACAAGCTGGGATAGCTGTGCCACGATTTGCTGCGGCACCTCTTGGATAGTGGATAGTGATGAAAGCTGGCGGGAAGATTTTGCCAGCGCTTCGGCGGCCGCGCGGCGCGATTGCTCGCTGGAAAACAACTTGGCATTTTCGGCTGCCGTTCGTTCTGCCCACTCTTTGGCAACGGCTAGCTCGGCGGCGCGTTCCTGTGCTTCGGCGAGCAGGCGTTCCACCTGTTGTTGTGCCTGTTCCTTTTGCTGGACGAGCATGGTGCGCAATAATGCGCTGCTGACCAAATTTCGAATGCGCACATAAATTTCCCAGTCACGCGGACCCATCTCTGCCCACATGAAACCGAAGCGATTCTGCGCCAGCGAGAGCGGCATCACGACGGCCGTATAGCGGTGCTCCTGTGGCGTCTTGCCACGTGGAATGAGCTGGCCGGTCCCTTTGGAAGCGCGCTTGATGGGAATCTCAAACTTTGAGGCTTCGTACTGGAATAAGAGATTGTAATTTTCTGGTAATGGTGAAGAGATGGGCTGCGGCGCTTTCATATCGCTGTAGTACATTACATACCAGCGTTCGATGCCCATGTTCGGAAAGTGCTCGGAGATGGCGTTGCCGATCTCGTCGAGAGTCATGGCAGGCGCCATCGAAAAACTGAATCCCTGCAGCACGCTTTCCTGTTGCTCGAGCACCAGCCGGCGATATGCCTGTGAGCGCTGTGAGAGTTCGCCGGCTAATAATCGTGCCTGCTGGAATAAATTTTCTGCCTTCAACATGACCATGTGGTTCGTGATGCCGCCGAGCGCGTACCGTCGCATGACCGAAATCACATTATGCCAGACGGTGGTCGACAGGTTATTTTTTTGCATCAGCTCGATCATGGCGTTGATCGTTTTGAGGAACTCGTCGCTGCTGATTTTGTCGCCCAGCGCCAGCAGAAATGCATCCCAGGTGCGCCCGAATACCTCTTTATACGGCAACAGCGCCGGGTCTTGTTCGGTGATGCCGGCGGAATTCAATAGGGCGCGCAAGGCAGCTTCGCGTTTATTTTCCAATTTCCCCGTTTTGGAGATTTCACGCGTTGCAACGGCGGCCTGGCGCACATTCTCGGGCATGCATCCGCACGACCAACGCACGAGCAGTTGCGCCGGCATGAGCGTTGTCGAGGGCACGGTGCTGCCCTCCATGCACTTCATCAGCGTCTCGAATGCCTGCTTGCCGGAAAGGTAAAAGGATTGGCGCACCGTCGTCAAAGGGACACCGATTGCTTGCGCCTCGCGCAGATCGTCGAAGCCGGTGACAGCAACATCATCCGGGACACGAATGCCGCGCTGTTGGAGAGCCTCCAATGCACCGAACGCCATGCGGTCATTCGCCGCGACGATCGCCTGAAAGCGCAGGGAGCGCTCGTCCAAGAGGGTTTGGATCGCTTCTCTTCCACTTTCGCTGGTGTAATCACCATGGATCACCAGGTTCTCGTCGAGGTGCAGATCGTGGGCAGTAAGCTCAGCTTTGTATGCCTGAAAACGCTGCTCGGCATCTAACTGTCCGTAAATGCCGCGGATGAAGGCAATGCGCTTATATCCATGCTCCTCAATGAGATGGCGCACTACGGCGCGCATGCCGTCGATGTTGTTAGGCAGGAACATGGCTGCACCGGGAACTTCAAGCGATTGGGTTACGATTGGCATGGCGCCGTACACATCGCGTAGCTGTTTGAGATCGGATGCGCTCGAGCCATAACCGACGTCGGCGGTCAGGATCATGCCATCGAATTGGTCGGGCTTGGCAAGGTCGTACAAGCCGAATGATATCTTGTGATCTGGAGACTGGATCGGTCGTAGCGTTCCCCCAATGAAATGCACCACGTTTACATCGTTTGCTTCCGCTGCAGCCGTGATACCGGCCAGGAACTCGGTTCCCCAGGCGCGCCCCACTTGTGATGCAAAGACCGCGATGGTCTTTCGATCCGAAGTGGGGTTTAAAGCAGACGGCATCCGTTAAATTCTCCTGAAGCGATGTCAGGATTATATCTCTGAATGATTTATGCCCCTAAAACAAAAGTATAACAAAAGGATTTCTTCACGAAAGCCTTAACTTCATCTGCCACTGCGACAGCTCCTCCCTGACAAACCCTGCTCGTTCAAAAACTTTCCCTAATTCTTCCGGGAGGATCGCCGGGACATGCCAAGTCTTGCCAGGATGTTGTGCGATCACTGCCTTCAGTGTTTGTACACCCAAACCGTTTCCACGTGCCTGGGGATCCACCATCAAAGACCAAATCGCAATATCGCTCACTTCGGGGTTGGTGATCACAATATAAGCTTGTTCATTTTTATAAGCACGCGCCGGTGGGTTGAATTGGGCAATATTCTCCGCAGAGCACTGCCAGGGTAAATTTGGGATTCCATACTGTGAGACAAGACTCGCAGCGTGGCGGATATCAATTTCCTGCAAGTCTGTTCTCGCTGTCTCTGTTGCATCCTTACGAAGGAAACTAATCAACCGGCGAACGACTTCAAATCCATATTTCTCATACAGATGAACGGCTGCTTCATTGTGCTCGATCACTTCCAAAAGCATTTCATGCTCGCCACGCTCAGAAGCCTCGCCGATCAATTGCTCCATGAACCACGATCCAGCTCCTTGACCACGCCTCTCACGGCTAATGCCCATGGCGGCGAGACGGCTGGTCCAGCCGCGGTGAGCAAGCAAGGCAATCCCGGCGGGTTCATTGTCTGCGAGCAGGACGCGGCTAATGGTCAGATCGATACCGTCCCTGCGAATCATATTCAAAAAGGTGTTGACGGTGAACAGGATCGGGACAAAATAATCCTCGAAACCCCGATTCAAGGTTTCCACAAGTTCAGATAGCGAATACTCCGAAGCCGGTTTTGCAATGAAGTCCATGATGTCCTCTTGTACCCGATTTTACCCGCGTCGGTCGTATAATCGTTACGTTCAGAGGAAACAAATGATTGACTTTACAAGACTTGCTCGAAAAATTACGTGGGTGCTTTTTGCCACCCAAAGCCTTGCCTCGGCGGGCTTTATCGCTGCGGCGACGATCAATTCCATCCTCGGGGCAAAATTAGGTGGCAGTCCCTCCTACGCAGGCGTACCATCGGCTGTTTACCTGTTGGGTGGAGCGTTCGCTGCTTCCGCCTGGGGTTATCTCATGGACCGGATCGGCAGACGAAACGGCATCGTGGTTGGGCTGCTTATCGGCGTGGTGGGCAATGGATTGGCGTTGTACGCGATTTCTGCCGCTTCCTTGTTCCTGTTCCTCGTCGGTATGGTCATGATGGGAATTGCCAATGCAGCAGTGGTGCTGGGACGATTTGCCGCCGCTGAAGTGAATCCACCAGAGCGGCGTGGGGCGGCGATTTCCAATGTCGTGATTGGCGGTACGTTTGGCGCGGTCTTCGGTCCGCTGCTGGTGGGACCAATGGGTGCGGTTGCACGCTCGCTCGGCATGGATGAGCTTGCCGGCGCGTACCTGGCAACGGTTCTGTTGTTTGCGGTTGCAGCAGTCGTCGTGTTCGCTGGCCTGCGCCCTGACCCGCGTGATCTCGGTGCACAGGTTGCTGCACAACATCCGGAGGTGCTTCCGGCGGGTGCAACGGGGGAAACACGTCCTATCTTGGAAATCCTGCGCCAACCGGCGGCACTGATGGCGGTTACTGCCATGGCGCTCGGACAGGTCGTCATGGTGGCGGTGATGGTCATCACCTCTCTGCACATGCGCGGGCATCACCATAATCTACGGGATATTTCAGCGGTCATCTCTTCGCATACATTCGGTATGTATGCGTTCTCGGTGCTTTCCGGGCGCCTCTCCGACAAATGGGGGCGCGGGCGTGTCATCCTATCGGGTTCCTTGACGCTGCTGCTCGCTTGCATTGCTGC
>JBKPQD010000208.1:0-2173 GCA_046733915.1 Chloroflexota bacterium | reverse complement strand
ATATCCGCGAGCAGAGCAGCAACATTCAAGTGTGCGTTCAAAACATGACGGAATGGACTAACGAGCTCCTGCCACTGGCATTGAAACTCAACGAAACGAACTTTGGATCAGGCATGGAAGATACCATTAAGAGACTGTCTGAGCTCGGTGACGCCCTCGTCAATGGAATTGACAAGGACCAAAATGGCAACATCGATCTTGTTGCTGGGGAATGCGGCGCCTTACAAGCCTATGACTCCGGAACCTCAATGGCAGATTTTCTCATTTACATTGGTCCTAATCGAACGCCTCCCACAGAATAATAAGCCTGGCTGGCGCTAGCTTTCGCAAGGCATGAAAATCTCGACTCACGAAAACTCCCGCAGACTTGCGGGAGTTTTCGCTTCTTTTTTCAAAATGAATTAAGGGGTTGGCATGGCATTTCGGATCGTCGGAAGGAGCACGGCAAGGGAGCCGCCGATCAGACAGGCACACAGGAATGCAATCACAGCGACGGGGATTAATAGGGCACCGATCGCAGCACCCCAGCTGACCTGGTTTACACCTTTGACCGCCATGACCTCCAGGACCAGAACATAAATGCCAGCAATGGCAAGGATCGCACTGAAGCACAAGCCCACAAAGGGGATCGCCGAGAATAGGGTCACAATACCTGAGATTACCAAAAACGGGGCAAGGATGGCAGCCATGGTATACGCCAATTTGTCGGCTGTACCTCTGCCGCCGAACATTTTCGCCAGCCATTGAATGATGAAGACGGAAATCGCAAAAAATAAAGTGCCCACCGCAGCGCCAATTGGGGCACTGCAGATGGCGCCAAACAACACCGACACAAAGCCCCGGTTGGCAAATACATCTCCGAAACCGTATTGGTTTGCATAGGTGCTCAACATTCGGTTTTGAACAAGGGCAGCCAGAAAAATCTGGATCAGATAAGCGACAAACATCCATAAGTATCCCGTGCTGGCTTTGGCGTTCGGCGACGAAGCGATTTCGGCAAAGGTCTGCTCATTCGGCTTGGTGAGAGCTTTTTGCCAGACCTGAACGGCGGACTCGGGTCTACTTTCCGGGACGGGGGCGACAGGCATATCGTTCATGAATTCCTCCGAGAGATGATTTTGCATCGATTATGACATGGAAAGGTCCAAATCACAACAAGATTAACCCACAATTAGTCCATAAGTAGCACATGATGTAAAATTATCAGATGGAGATTTCTGAGAAATTGCAAGGAGTCCTTGCCACGCTTCCTTCCAAACCTGGCTGCTACATTATGAAGGATGCTGAAGGAACCATTAAATACGTCGGCAAGGCGATTAATTTGCGGAACCGCGTCCGCTCTTATTTCCACGCAGATGCGAGCCATGATGCGAAAACGCGTCGCCTCGTCCGTGAGATCGCGGATATCGAGTGGATCGTCGTCGGGTCCGAGCTCGAGGCGCTCATCCTCGAGATGAACCTCATTAAGAAGCATCGCCCGAAATACAACATCCGCCTCAAGGATGACAAGCGCTATCCCTATATCAAAGTCCATTGGGCGGATCCATTCCCAAAGGTAACGGTGACGCGCCAGATGGTGGAAGACGGCTCGCGTTATTTTGGTCCCTACACTTCGGCGTGGGCAGTCTATCAGACGCTGGACGTGCTGCGCCGCGTTTTCCCTTTTTTGACGTGCGACCGCGATATTACCGGGACAGATTTGCGGGCGTGTCTTTATTATGACATCAAGCTATGCATCGCGCCGTGTATCGGCGCGGCGTCCCAGGCGCAGTACCGCCAAATGATCGCCGACCTGATGGACTTCCTCAATGGGCACAGCGAGGCGATCGTCACCCGCCTGCAGCAGGATATGGAAAAAGCCGCCGAAGCAATGCGCTTCGAAAAGGCCGCGCTGCTTCGCGATCAGCTCAAAGCGATCCAGTCGATTATCGAGCGGCAGAAGATTATCTTTGCATCCGATTATGCGGACTCCGATGTGCTGGCAATGGCGCGCAGCAACGGCGAAGCCTGCGTGCAAATCTTCTTCATTCGCGGCGGCAAATTGATTGGACGTGAATATTTCATCCTGGAAGGCACGGAAGACGAAGCCGATACGGAGATCATGGAACAGTTTGTCACCCAGTTTTATACGGAAGCCGCCAGTGTGCCTCCCCAGGTAATGCTGCCCCAGGAG
>JBKPQD010000207.1:0-6084 GCA_046733915.1 Chloroflexota bacterium | reverse complement strand
ATCGTTCATCACTATGCTGACTGTTACGCTATACACACGCAAAGATTGTCACCTGTGTGACCAGGCAAAAGCGGACCTCGAGTCTCTCCAGGCACAACATCCTCATCGCCTGGTCGAAATTGACATCGATGCGGACCCGGTGCTTCAAAAAGCATACCTGGCGGAGATTCCTGTGGTGGAAGTGGGACCTTATAACCTCAAGTATCCTTTCGATAAACAAAAGCTAGCCATGACCCTCGGCGCGGCCAGTGACCGCCGTGGTCAGCTTGATCGGTTGGGACGCGAGGATCACCATGATCGCGTCCGCCGCGGCCAGGTGATCAGTGGCAGCGATCGTTTCATGTATTGGATCTCCCGACATTACCTGGCGCTCTTCAATACCTTCATGTTTCTCTATTTTGGCCTGGCAATGCTGGCACCTGTGTTAATGAAAGTGGGAGCAACCGCTCCTGCAAACGTTTTGTACGGAATTTACAAGCCGCTTTGCCACCAATTTGGGTTTCGCTCCTTTTTCTTGTTTGGCGAGCAAACATATTATCCGCTGAAGGAAGCCAGAATTCCCAACGTGCTCACCTTCGATCAGGTCACCGGCTTCCAAGATTTGGAAAACCCCGGCGCGTACGCAAGATTGCAGGCACGCCAATTCACCGGAAATGCAACGGTCGGCTATAAAATGGCGCTCTGTGAACGTGACATTGCCATCTATTCTGCCATCTTTCTGTTCGGTATTCTCTACGCTGCGACCAGGCGGCGGATTAAGCCGTTGCACTGGATTGCCTGGGTACTGATCGGAATGGGTCCGATCGGCGTGGATGGTTTCTCCCAGTTATTCAGTCAGATGAATTTGCCGCTTTTATCCGCGATGCTTCCGTACCGCGAAAGCACGCCGTTCCTGCGGCTGTTCACCGGTGCTCTCTTTGGTCTGATGACCGCCTGGTTTGCGTATCCCTACATGGAAGAATCGATGAGTGAGACGCGCCAATTCTTCATCAAGAAGTTTGCCGCCATCCAGAAGCTCAACCCACAGTAGATCTTCAAAATGCCATATATCCAGCACGAGGAACTCTGCTACTTTAAATTTGACTCGCTTCCGGCGAAACATGCGATTTTTACGCGGCATGGCGGCGTGAGCCCGAGGCCGTGGGCATCGCTCAATGTAGGCGGTACAGTGGGCGATGATATCGAGCGTGTCCGCAGGAACCGTATCCGATCCTTTGAGTCCCTCGGCTGTGCGCCCGAATCCATCTTTGACGTCTGGCAAATTCACAGCGCGGACGTGGTCTGTGCCCGCGCCCCGCGTCCCACCGATGAGTCCTACCGTCAGGCAGATATCATTCTTACCGACAAACCCGATGTCACGCTCTTCATGCGCTTCGCCGACTGCGTTCCCATCCTGGTTCAGGATCTCCGCAAGGGTGTGATTGGGATTGCTCATGCCGGTTGGATGGGTACACTTCGCGATGTTGCGACCATCACGATTGGCGCCATGCAAAAAAATTATGGCTCGAACCCAGCCGATATTATTACCTGCATTGGACCCTCGATTGGACCCGACCACTATGAGATCGGCGCCGATGTCATTTTGCAAGTGATGCAAAAATTTGGTGACGAATCCGAATCGCTGCTTGCCTCCCACAACGGAAAAATCCATTTCGATCTGTGGGAGACCAACCGTCGGCTGCTGGAACGCGCCGGCGTGGAACAGATTGAAATCTCCGGTATTTGCACTGCCTGCCACACGGAGGATTGGTTTTCTCACCGTGCCGAAAAGGGACGCACCGGTCGTTTCGGCGCGTTGATCGCACTGCAATAAATCCATGACCGATCTCGTCGACGCCATCCGCGAGAATCATCAGCGTGTACTCAGCCGCATCGCGGCCGCGGCTCGCAGATCCGATCGCAGCGCCGAGGAGATCCGCCTGGTTGTCGTCACCAAAACCCAGCCACTGGAAATTCTGCAGGCTGCCATCGAAGCCGGCGTGCGTATCTTCGGGGAGAATTATCCGGAAGAGGGCGTCTCAAAAATTCAAGCGCTGTCCGCGCAAAGTGGGGTAGAATGGCACATGATCGGTCATGTGCAGAGCCGGAAAGCCCGCCTCGTGGCTGATCATTTTGCACTTTTACACTCACTCGACAGCCTCAAGCTTGCTCAGCGTCTCGATCGTTTTTCTGCGGAACGCCACCGCGTGCTGCCTGTGTTACTTGAGTTCAATACGGGTGGAGAGGTAAGCAAATCAGGATGGAATGCGTTCGATGAATCTCGCTGGAATGAGTTCCTGCCTGAGATTGGCCAATTGCTGGATTTGCCTAACCTGCGCGTTCATGGATTGATGACGATGCCACCCCTCGGAACCGACCCGGAAGAATCGCGGCGATTCTTTGTGCACCTCAGGCGGTTACGTGACCATTTGGCGGACCAATTCCCGCAAGCGAATTGGCGTGAGTTGTCAATGGGTACCAGTGCAGACTTTGAAGTGGCGGTCGGAGAGGGCGCGACGCTCGTTAGAGTAGGAACGGCCATCGTCGGTGCACGCAATTACATGCGCAACAGTCCTATAGATAAGTCGGAGAATAAAGCGTGATTGGAATCCTCGTTACCCTGGTCAGTGCATTGCAGCAAGTCCTAATCCTGCTGGTCATCCTGTCCGTGATCCTGTCGTATTTTATGGATCCGTTTCACCCGATTCGTCGCGGCCTGGATCGACTCGTCGAACCGATGCTCAATCCGATCCGGCGCGTAGTACCACTGGTGGGTATGCTCGATTTCAGCCCGTTGGTATTGATCATTTTGATTCAAATCGTTGGCGGTCTTCTCGTTCGTTTGTTAATTACGCTGGCTTGAGGTGAGTCATGTCTGATCGTAAATTCAATTTACACGATGGCAAAAAAGGATCCGCGCTGGCTGTACGTGTCACCCCGCGTGCCAGCCGCAATGAGGTCGTGGAACTTCTTGATGATGGGACAATTAAGATTCGCATCGCCGCGCCTCCGTCGGACAATGAAGCGAACGAGACGTTGATCGAATTCCTTTCGGAGATCTTGGGCATTCCAAAATCCAGGCTGGATATCGTGGCGGGCACTGCCGGGCGGGATAAATTGATTTCGGTAGTCGATATGGACGTGGATACCGTACATCAGCGCATTCTTGCACATTTGGGATAAACCATAAGGGCGACCAATCGGTCGCCCTTACGTTTCTATTGTGACGAGCTATATATCGTCCGATACGCGCTGTAAATCTCGTAAATATAGCGAATATAGTCGCGGGTCTCCTGAAAGCGGATGATTTCCAAAAGCAAGTCCGGGTCGTCCCCCGCAAGCTGGTTCCATACCAGCGCGTTCCCGGGACCGGCATTATAGGCAGCCAACCCGCCATAGATATTCCCGCCGAGCATGTCTCTTGTTTTGTGAAGGTAATAGGAACCGAACCGGACGCTTACCAGCGGACGGAACAGATCTTCCGAATCAAAGGCAGTGGGCCAGTTCAGTTCCGTAGCGATCTGTTCTCCCGTAGCGGGAATGATCTGCATCAAGCCGTGCGCGCCCGCCGTAGAACGGACGAATCCCTCGAACAGACTCTCCTGTCGGATGACGCTGAACATGAACAATGGATCAAGACCGTATTTCTCTGCTTCGTTGATAATGAGATCATGATAGTACAAGCCATAGCGCAAATGATTGAAGTAGGCGGGCGCCGTGAGCGAAGCCTGCTGGCTATCCTGTCCGGCAAGGCTCAAGACCTGCCGGCCGGCGAAGATCGCCGAGCGGTATAACCCGATTCCCAGCAAATGGTTTGCGAGTCGGAAACTGTCGGTCGCGCTCGTGCTGACGGATTCGCGCAGTGATTCAAACTCCAGGCGGGCTTGGTCATACATGCCCAGCTCCCAGAGCTCCGTGCCGCGGATGAAGCGCGGATCCTGTGCCAGCGTACCGGGTCCGCTAAGATCCGTTTCGGGCGGGAGGTTGAACGAAACACGTACCCATGCCTCGGCCTCCTTACGCTCCTTATCCAGATCGGGATTCAAATTAACATTCGCTGGCGTTTCAAAGGGAGCGCGCTGCTCTAACAGATCCCGTGAGCGCTCACTGTAGTAACCGGCTGGGTCTGCATTCACTCCCTGTTGCCAGGAGGTCTGCGCCGACGTGGCATCGCCCATGATCGCCTGTGCCTTGCCAATCCACAGATAGGCGCGGGCGCGATCTTCAGGCTCAGTGGCAAGCAGCAGGTCGCGCTGGAAGATGGTCAAAGCACCTGCATAATCCTGCAGACGGTAACGCGAAATCCCAGCCAGAAAAAGTGCTTCCAGTGCTTGTTCACTGCTTGGATATTCATTCGCAATGCGTTCCCAGGTTTGGGCAGCTTCGTCGAGACGGTTATCCCGTTCGATGACGCGGGCTGCATCCATAAGGACATCTGGCGCGTACTGCGAGTCCGGAGCGAGAGCAACAAAATCAAGCAGGGTTTTCGTTGCGCCCTGGTAATCGTTCAGGACTGCCCATTGCAGATATGCTTTGTCCTGCCAGGCATCTACCCAGCGGGCGTGGTTCGCATAGTTCTGGATGAAGTAGTCATATTCCTGAATCGCCTCCTCTGTGCGCTGCAGCTCGCGCAGCGTGGAGGCGCGGAAATAATGTACCGTACCATCGTTGTCGGGATACTTGGCAATGTAAGCGTCAAACGCAACCAGCGCCACATCATACTGGGATGCATAGTAATCCACGAGACCGCGGTTGAATTCATCCACAGGCACATTGGCATTTACCAGCTCGACCAGCGACAGATACGCGTAATAGGAGAGCGGAAAATTGTTAACCGCGTCGATGTAACGCGCATCCGCCTCATCGGTTTGACCGAGCGCCACATGCGCGTTGCCGGCGAGATAATCCATCTCGGCTTTGGTGTAATCACTGGTTGTCGTGCCATAGATCTGATCGTAGAGCACCAAAGCGCCGGCGTAGTCACCGAACGACGCCCGGGTTTTGGCACTTTTGATTTGTAGCTCTTCGCCTGAGTCCAGGCGCGATGCGTTCAGGGAGGCGGTATAGGCGGTGATGGCAGCACCATAGTCCTTCGCTTCTACGAGCGCGTCACCGCGATACTCCTGCACATACGCGTCGAGGACACCGGGGATGCGCGTCATATACATGCTATAAGCTTCCGCCGCTTGCGCGTATTGTCCAAGTCCTTCATAGGCACGCGCCATCAGGAACGGTGCGCGTGCCGAATACGTGGACTCTGGAAATTCGCTACTCAATGCGGTGAATCGCTCAAGCGCAGCCTGATAATTTTCGTCGGCGAGTTCGGTACGTCCAAGCCCCCAGAGAGCGGCAGCTTTTACTGCTGCATCGGTCGCATCGTTGTACGCGCCAAGGTATTGCTCGCGCGCAGTATCGTAGTCACCATAAAAAAGTGCCTGGTCCCCGGCATCGATCCGAACCACAGGTGGCAGCGTAGGTGCCGGGGTGGGTGAAATAGTGGCGGTGGGCGTCAATGTAGGTCCGCCGGGTGTGATCGAAGGGACAGCAGTAGGGATGGGGGCAGGAAATGGCTGGCAGGCCGTGATGACAAGCACAAGCGAAAGCCAGACTATTTTTTTGAGTGAATTCATGCAAACTTTATAATGGATGAAATTAGGGGTGTCAATTAGGGATACTGAGAGTATGTTAATCTTTCTTGGCTTCCATGGTTTTCGCAGGCCTAAGACAGAATTTCAACGGTCATCCCAAGGTGGAGGCGGCCACCGTTTAACGGAATCACATTCTGCCCGAAGATCGCGCCAAGCTCTTGTTTACGGTATTTTCCGAGAGTTTTGAGCGGTTCCTTGCTTGTTTCGAGTGTTTCCTTGTCAATGGTCGTGACGACGCAGCGCGCACACGGCTTGACAACTGCCAATTCGACGCCGCCAATCCGGATTCTGTTCCAGGTATCCTCGGCAAAGGGCTCACAGCCCCTGACGACTAAATTGGGGCGGAAGCGGTTCATCGGGACGGGATGTTCCAGATGGGTGTTCAAATCGGTTAATCCTTCTTCAGAAGTAAGCAGAAGCGGATAACCATCCGCAAAGCCCGTGTGATCGTCGTCCT
>JBKPQD010000206.1:0-4987 GCA_046733915.1 Chloroflexota bacterium | reverse complement strand
ATCAGTACTTCCATAGGAAGACCGGCGCTCCTCATGCACTTTATGAAGTGAACCTGCCTCAAATCGAGTTCGCTGTAGTCTCGAATACCGCTTTCATTTCGATGGACGGGAGGGATAAGTCCAACGCGCTCATAGTAGCGCAGGGTATCGGTCAAAAGCTCAAACTGCTCACTCACTTCTGCGATTTTCATAATTCACCTCGAGACTCAGTGTAACACTGGGAGTCCGCTCTAAGTCAAGAATTTTCGCTGCCAGTTTGCGGCCGAAATCAGCGAATTGATGGATTTTAGCTGGATGGGATGGAGCTACCCGCGGCCGGAAAATTTCCACCACAAGAGTCCGCCGATTACGAGCACAGCCACCCCTAAAATGAGAGGCGGGCTAGATCTACGTGAGGATTGGGTAGCCGCAACCATGGAGATCGCTGTTGGCGACAGCGGCGGCAAGGTCGGAGATGGAGATGGCGTTATTGTCACTGGACTGGGAGTAAGCGTTGCTGTAGCAGGCAGCGTCACCAGCAGCAGTAATTTTTGTTCTGGCCGGATAACTGACGTAGCATTCAGCCCATTCCAAGCCATTAGATCCGCGAGGGGAATGCCATACCAACCTGCGATCCACGAGAGTGTTTCACCGCTGTGGACGGTATGGTAGTACTTGCCATCGGCCTCCGGGGTGAGCTTCTGAATGGCGCTCAACGTCGGACTGGGGGTGACGTTACCCGGAGAGATCATGAGCTTTTGTCCAATTTGCAGCGGCCAATCTGCCTGGAGTCCATTCAATGCCAGAATCCGGTCCACAGGAACGTGATAGGCATCTGCAATTGTATACAACGCCTGGTATGGCTGCACTTCATGGATGACTTTGCCATCTGCATCCGGAGTTTGCGTCACGACCATACCAACCGGAGTCGGTGTGGCAAAGCCGGCCGTGTTCTTACCGGGGATGAATAAGCGTTCTCCCGGGCGAAGTGGTGTTGTGCGCGAGAGGTTGTTCCAAACCTCCAGGTCATGGATAGTGATCTGGTAGGCGATCGCGATCGACCAGAAGGATTGTCCCGCCTGGACCTCATGGAAGATCTTGCCTTCCGCATCCGGAGTGGCGATCTTTACAGGGATGATCAACTGGGATACCGGATTCGCAGGAACACCCCCTTGTGGATTTCCTCCTGCGGGAGAGGAGGGCGACGAACTACCGCAGGCGTGTTCTGAAATATAAGCGGCCTGCAGGATGTAATAGGTCTTTCCGTTCGCCGTAGCCACGCCTGCGCCCACATTACAATATGCCGCGTTGACCGCCGGGCGCATGTGATCCGGATCAGCCCAGACGGCCATGATCTCGTCTATACCCATGCCCGCGCTGCTCACGGCGAAGTTTTCCGTCGCCCAGACGGTGCCGCCATTGCCGTATCCCGCGGCAGCCAGGCGGCCGCGCACATCGCCGATATGCCAGGACATATTGTTGGCAGCCATGATCGCCGCGGTCGATTGCGCAACTGCATCAATAATGGGATCTTCGATCAACGCCGGCAGTCCATAGGAAACACGCAAGGTATTCATCGCCAGAATCAATTCATAGGCGCTGGTCTGGCTAGCCAGCGCAGGATGGATCTCCTCAGCCTGGACCGTCTGTGGGCGCTGGAATGCCCCCATGACGAATAGGATCAGTATCCACCAGTGAACAAAACGTTGAAAACGCATCCGATAATTATAATTCTACAAGGTTATCAATGTTTACGCAGGCAACTCCTAGATTCGTTCCACCCACTTTGCTCGCCAGTCGGCTGGCTCAAACGGATCGGGCCAGAATTCGAGCTGATATGCTATTTTTCCATCTCGGATTGTGGAAAAGGTAATGGCTCTCCCACGAATGACGCCATCCGTCACACTGACGTCGGAAACGACCTGATTACCATCTGCGAGAATGCGGTGCACGGTGAAGCTCCATTGTCCATGTGCCGGATAGTTTTCGTTGACTGCCACAAAATTTGTACGTCCATGAACTCGCTCCCCGGACTGGGGCCACTCGAGAGTGTACTCATCGTGTAAACATTCAGCCGCGGCTTTGAAGTCATTTGCCGCCATCCTCTTCCAAAATTGTGCGACGATCTCTTTACCTACTTCTGTGCTCATATTAACCTCCGAAGTCCTAACGCGCGGTACGGATGCTCCTGAGTCCTTTGGCTGATTTTACAACGCGTTGAGTCTTGCACTTCCACAATTTTGTTTGCGCAAGTTGGTCGGAATAAACAAGCGGGCGAAAGACTCGCCCGCTCGCTATTTAGTGCGATGAAGAAATCTCTTCCGACAAGTTTACGGACCCGCCAAACCGGACGCGGTCCAGGCGACCCCGGCGAGCTTTGCCTGACCGGACACGGAGGGATGAAAGTAATCAATCGGGGAAACATCGCTGACAACAAAGCCCGTGTTGAAGACAGCATTGTCATCGAACTTGCATTGTGAATACGCCGCACAAACTGCTTGTAGTTGACTATTGAAGTCGATGTTTCGCTGGCGGACGGCAGCACGTCGATCCACATCTGCCTGGGTTGTCGACAGCGGGTTAGCAAGCATAGATTGGCAAATCGTGAATAAACTCCACGTCGTGCGCGCCGAGGAATTATCTTTCAGAATGTACCAAAGATTGTAAATATCCGGGATGCTCAGCACAAGCACTCGTGCCTTCGGTGCTTTCTTGGTCACCGTCTGCATGGCAGTGTTGAATTGCGAACGGAACGTAGTGACATCGGTCATGGTCGCCATGCTTGGCGTGCAAACATCGTTGGCTCCCATTAAGATGGTAACGTATTGCGTTTTACGATTCAGCTGGGAAGCTTGGCCGTTTAAATCAACCATCTTGCTCCCTGAGACCGCCAGGTTTGTTGCCTTTCCTTGAATGGTAGGGTTCAGGACAAAGATGCGCAGGTACATACTGTTGACGAGGAAATTCGTACCAGTTGACCAGGAATTCACAAAATTATTGCCCAGCGCGGTCGAATCGTAGGCAGTGGTAATGGAATCCCCCAGGGCGGTGATCGAATTCGGATAAACGACTGCCGCAGAAGCCGGTTGGGCGATACCGAAAATCAGCAGCAGCGCAATCAATACGAAAAGCCATCGAGACATAACAAACTCCTTCCATATGGATAAATCAATAACCTGCGTCCATTACCAGCGCCGATAAAATTTCATGCTATGCCGATTCTTTATCCTGGTCATTCAGCAATAAGCACCTCCGCAATCCGTGTTTTGACGCGCGATCTTATGCCAGTGTAGCACTCGGGTATGCCAAGTCAAGAGACTGTTATGTATTTATCATTCACCTATCGGCGGGGTAGAATCCACAAAAAGGGAGGGTACAGCTATCACAATTTATTGTTCTTATTCGTGTAAGTTATTAAGGAAAGCAGGTTTTTGCCGCTTTTTTATCAGAGCAGACCTGCACATTTAGAAAGGAGCTTTACCGTATGGCAACTAAAAAGAATAACTCGACTAGGGGTCGTTCGTGGAAGAATGAACGCGCTTCCGTAAACCGCAAGGGTAATACAAAATCGCAGAGCAACAAATATCGCCCCGGCTCTGACAGCAGCAAGCGTCCTGAGGCCGGGACCGCTGAACGGTATTGGCGCGCCGGCTACACCCGCAAAGATGGTACGAAGGTCAAGGGCCATTACGTGAATAAGGCTCAATAGCCATTCCTCTCCACTCCTTGAGATCCTCCCTCGAGCCCTCATGAAGTCAAGCAGGCTCGAGGGAGGGCAGGTGGGTGCATTCAGCAGTACAATAGATGTGGAACAGATGGCCAGATTTCCACACCGAGTAGGAGGCTATGCCATGAAGGATGATGAACTTCGACAATTGCTGGAAGAACTGCATCAGAAAATCGAGTCCACCGATAGCGTGGACGAGAGAGGACGCGAGATGCTTAGCCACCTGAGCATGGACATTCGCAGCCTTTTGGAGAGGACCGGTGCAGAGGAACCTCGCCGTGATACCTCCAAAGAAGTCAATAGCCTGGAAGAATCGATCCGGCACTTTGAGGTGACGCATCCGACACTGACAGCTACACTCTCCCAGATGTTGAATATTTTGAATAACGCCGGGATTTAGCCGGCTCCAAGGATTCCGGACAGGCGGTTACGCCTGATTGCAAAATGACAGTCCCTGTAAAAGGGACTGTCATTTTGCTTACTGGAGTGATCGATTTCTATCTTTCTGATTTGACACGTTCAGTATCGTATCAGCCTGCGTCAATACATCTTAGCAATCATTCTGCAAAACGCGCCAGATAAATCACGAAACGCACCTGATCCTGGATCTCTCGATTCAGGATTCCATATTCATGGTTCGCCCACGCACGCAGCTCCTTCATACTGGCGTCGAAGATGGCATCGGGGATATCCCAGGTCTCAGAATAAACACGCGACTCCAATCGCTCCAGCTCTTCATCGAGGTTGTAGGAGCTATGGAAGCGAATCACTTCCATCTCGGTTACGCTAGCCCCCAAAGAATGAAGTTCCTGTAGAAATTCCTCATGGCTGCGAACCCCGACAGGGCCGGCGTCCACACCATTTGCAGATAACCAGCCACGCCAGAAGGTACGAAGCTGTTGGCCGACCGAATTGCCTAGGGCGTCCCAGGTTCTTACGTTGAGGTATACACCACCAGGTGCGAGAACGCGGCGGATTTCCTTTACCACGTCTCGCCAGGAAGGAATCAAATGGAGCACATGGACCGTCAATGCCGCATTGAAATATGCTGATTGAAACGGCAGCAGGGTGGCGTCCGCCTGCGCAATGCGGGCGGAAGCATCCTTTTCCTGCAAGCGTTTCAGCATGGGGGACGAAAGATCGCATCCGATCAGGTCGACTCCGCGTTCCATTAAAGGAATGCTCATTCGACCGGTCCCGCACCCCACCTCGAGTAGGCGTGCATTGGAGCCGATCACTTCATGGATTGCGGGAATTCCATATTTCGCGATCGGTTCGAAT
>JBKPQD010000205.1:0-5320 GCA_046733915.1 Chloroflexota bacterium | reverse complement strand
GGCGGAAGGCTCAAAAGTTCGCGTTGTTGCAAGTTCTCAATCGCCACAGCAAGCAAATCGTTTCCTTCAAAATAGAAGACTTCCTGACCAAAGTTGCCAATCGCGGGCAAACACGCACCGACGCCTTTTACCGGCCCCGTGAACGGCCAGTACTCGGCACGGACGGGCCGGGCGTCGGTCAATTGCACGATTTGTCCGCTCTCTAGATCCAGGCGGAATAAATTGCTGACTCCTGTGCGTTCTGAAAGGAAGATCAAGTATTTGCCATCCGGGGTGATGGATGGGTTGTAGAAGTACAGGTGATAATCCTCCGCAGGGGAGTTCGTGAGTTGCCGGACTCTTCGGCCGGTCAAAGGATCGGAGTATTCACGCCCCTCCGCGGGATAGACCTTGCCGGCGGTCATGCCGACTCCGTTTGAGCCACAGCCAGCAATTTCTTAACGGTCTGCAGAGCAGCAGGTAGAGCGATCTCCGGCGCATCCAGTTCGGGATGCCAGGCATATTCCCATTCCACGCTGAAGGCGCCATGGTACTTGTGGGCAAATAGCAACTCGAAGGCTTGATCCAATGGTACATTGCCTTGCCCTATGGAACTGAGCTGCCACTGGTATCCGTATCGCGTGCCATCCTTGACCTGCACATAGGCAAGCCGGTCTTTCAACAGCGCCATCCCTTCGGCAGGATCTTCTCCGGCAGAAAATGCGTTGCCGATGTCCCAAATGACGCCCAGCGCCGGCTGGTGGATTCGATTGAGGATCGGCACAACGGTGGCTGAGCGAACAAAAACGTCATGCGGCTCCACCGCGATCGTCACGCCAGCAGATGCGGCATGCTCCGCTGCGACGTTCAAACAATGAACGATATTTTCGTAAATAGAAGAATCGAGTTGTATGCCCTTAGGGAGCTCGCCCAGGAATGTGCGCACATACGCCGCGCCTACTTCCGCAGCCAGGTCGATATAGCGCCGCAATTCGTCTACATTCGCCTGGCGCTCTTCGGCAGAGGGGGAGACGAAACCGGTGTATGCCGTGACAGCAAGCGAGATCAACCCAGCATCAGAGCATCGTTCTCGTACAAAGGCTTTCGCTTTCGAAGGCATGTCCGGTTGCAGGTGGCCCTGCGGACCTCCGCGCCATTCGATACCGTCATAGCCGAATTCCGCCGCGTTTGCGATGACCGTCTCAGCCTGCCAGTTCGGGCAAGCAAGCGTACTAAACGTGATCGGATTCATGCGCTGCCGTCGTTCGAGGTACTGCGAAGGCGGGTGGGGCCCCGCCGCCAGACAACAAAGTCAAATGCGTCTGGCAGATGGTACTCTGACGAATACACTAAGGGCTCATCGCTCGCGGAGTAATCTGTTTGCATGATATTGAGAGCAAGTGCATTGGGCGGCAATCCCAGTTTCTCTACCACCGCACGGGGCGCGGTGACGGGTACCAGGCGGGCAATGCCGTATTCAATCACCTGTCCCATGGAAGTTTGGAGCAGGCTGTAAATGGATTCGCTCAACAAAAGTTGGGGGTCGAATCCGGCTCGCTGAACCAGCGACTCACTCAGAGTATCCAACGAGTAAACTACGGGACGGCCATCCGCCGTGCGGACGCGTTCCACGGTGATCAACGGTGTTCCCAGTTCGACGTGCAGTTGTTCCGCTTTTACCTTATCTGCTCTTTCTTTCAGAAGCGCAAGGTGGCTGGTGCCAGATTTGAGTCCCGCCGATTCGATCATTTCTGTAATGCCAAAGTTAAAGTTGAGGTTTTTCAGAATGGGTTGATTTCTGACGAACGTGCCGACTCCATGGCGGCGGGCAACTAATCCGTCGTCTTCCAGCACGCGTAATGCTTCTCGAACCACCGTCCGAGAAACTCCAAGCATCTCACACAGTTCGGCCTCCGTGGGGAGCTGGCTCCCGGGCCGAAAGGTGCCGCCAAGAATTGCCTCGCGCAATTCCTGTTCGGCGATTTCCGTTAACGTTTTTCGCTCGGATTTGGCTGATCTTAACATTCCACGCTCATTTCATGATGTGAAATTCGATTTCGTTGTTGACATTTATCTGATGTAATGCTAATATGATGATTATGATGTCAGTTGTCATGATAACTACTATAGCAAATATAGACATCTCTGTCAACGCTTTTAACAATTTTGGCTCTGCCTAGCAAAAAAGAGACACAACATGACACAATTCTTCCCCAGAACTTCACGGGACAGGGGTTTTGCGCTTGAGGGGCGAGTTCTAGAGGTACGCCGGTTGGCTGTCAAAGTAGAAAAGTGGGACTCGGGGCCGATCGGGAAATTTCAGCACATCCAATTAAAGAAGGGAGGTTAGCCGCATAGAAGACTGACGCAACAATCCGATTGGCATTCTCTATTAATTCTCTGGAGGAGAAGATGTCTCAAAAAAGATTCTATTCGCTGGTAGTATTGTGTACCCTTCTGGCTGTCGTTTTCTCAGCGTGTGCTCCTGCTGTCTCGACAGCGACCGAAGCTCCAGCTGCTACCGCGGCGACGCAAGCTCCGGTCGCGACAGAGCCGGTAGCTGCTACCGAGCCTGCCGGACCCGGAAGCTGTCCGGCGATCACAGTCGTGGATATGCAAGGTGTAGCGCCCGGTGCATTTCCGGAACAGTATGAATTGTCAGAGTTCGAGTCCGCCGCAAATTGCAAATTAGCTCTTACCGGCCGTGACAAATATGATGAGCGGCTGGTGCAATACAAGTTCCTGCCCGAAGGCGACCTGCCTGCGCTCGAAGAGCGTCTGCCTGAGGAGCCCCTGGTGGTCGTGCCCTACGACACGATTGGCAAATATGGCGGCCGCCTGAGCGGAGCATCGATCGGCCCGGAAGCCGGCAACTCCGAATGGCTGAGTGTGCGCCATGTAAACTTGCTCAGGTTCGCAGACGATTTGCAAACCATTGTTCCAAACATGGCCAAGGCGTTTGAATGGAACAGCGACTATACCGAGCTCACCGTCACGTTGCGTAAGGGCCATAAATGGTCAGACGGACAGCCGTTCACCAGCGAGGATATCGACTTCTGGTGGAATGACATCGTCATGAACAAGGACCTTTACCCGGATGTACCCAGCTACTGGGTCTATGGTGGTGAGCCTATGCAGGTCGAGGCGGTCGATCCCGTCACGGTCAAATTCAAGTTTGCTGCACCGGCGCCTGCGTTTACCACGCTTCTGGCAACCACTTACACCCATGAGTGGGCACCCAAGCATTATCTCAAGGATTTGCTTCCTAAGTACAACGAGAATGCAGACGCGGAAGCAAAGACCGCCGGCTTCGATTCGTGGACGGCGCGCTTTATCCCCCTGTACTACAGTGACTGGGAGGACGCCAACCACCAGTACGGGCTGCCTAAGCTGGAAGCCTGGATCAAAGTCGACGAGACTCCTGTACACCAGGTTTTTGTACCGAATCCCTATTACTATAAAGTTGATACTGCCGGGCAGCAACTGCCTTATATCGACGAAGTGGAAGAACAGTATGCGAATGAGAACGAGCTCATCGAGCTGAAGATCATCAACGGCGAGATCCAATACAAGGCACAGTCCCTGCAGATCGGCAGTCTGCCGCTCTTCCAGCAAAACCAGGATAAGGGCAACTACGATATCCAGATGGCAGAAGGCGCCAGCAATGGGCGCACCTATGTCTTCAACGCGACTCACAAAGACCCTGTTCTGGCTCAGATATTTTCCGACCCGCGCTGGAATCGCGCCATGTCCCTGGCTTTGAATCGAGACGAAATCAACAAGGCTCTCTGCTTCAGCCTGTGTGAACCCACGGGAGGCGTCCCGGTCCATCGAACGGTATCATTTGCAAAGCCCGAATGGTTCACCAAAGATATTGAGTACGACCCGGACACAGCCAACAAACTTCTGGATGAGATGGGCCTCACGAAAGGTGCAGACGGATTCCGTGTACGACCGGATGGTAAACCGCTCATCATCCATCTTATCTATGCCATCCAGTGGGGAGATCCCGCCCTGCATGAGCTCGCCAAGGAATATTGGGAGGCTGTCGGCGTCAAGGTCGAGTTGAAAGAGATCAGCACCGAGGCGTATCGGGCAATGGCTGCCAACAATGACCATGATATCCAGGTGACCAACAGTGGCACCGAAGTCGAAGCGCCGCTTTACTCCAATCCCTTCCGGCTCTTCCCGCCCTTTGGTGATGCTGCCCTCGAGCCGCTGTTTGGTGCTCCGTGGGTGGAATGGCACAACTCCGGCGGTACACAAGGCGTCGAACCACCTGACGATATTAAGCCGCTGTGGGACTTGGTCGACAAGTGGAAATCTACGTTGCCAGGCTCCGACGACTACATCAAACTGGGCCAACAAATTGTCCAGGTGCAGATTGATCGCGGTATGATCATCGGCACAATCACTTCGCCACCGGCGATCACCATTGTTTCTCGACGACTGGGTAATGTGCCTCAACTGAAGATCAATGCCTTCGAATACTACCGCACGTATCCTTATCGCACCGATCAGTGGTATTTCAAAGACGCCCAGTAGGAATCGATACAAGACAGACAACAGGAAGTGCCCGGCAGATAACTCTGCCGGGCACCGCACCTATACATTGAAAGGATGACACGGTGATAAGATATCTCATCCAGCGATTCATCATTATGATCGTCATGCTGGCGGCCCTGTCGATAATCGTTTTTATCACGATCGAGCTGCCACCCGGCGACTACGCCGACCGACGCGCCCTGGACTTACGCTCGCAGGGTGTCTCGGTGACGCAGAATGATATGATTTCCATGCGTCACCAATTCGGCTTGGATCGGCCTTGGTATCAGCGCTACGTCAAGTGGATCACCGATATTATCTTTCATGGCAATTTTGGGGTTTCGTTCGGATTGCACCGGCCCGTTGCAGACGTGCTTGGTGAGCGTGTGGGTCTGACTGTTCTGCTGGCAATCGCCACCATTATTTTTACGTACGGCTTAGCCATCCCGATAGGTATTTACTCGGCGATCCGGCAATATTCTTTAGGGGATTATGCCGCGACCATCATTGGTTATTTTGGTATGGCAACACCCAGTTTCATGCTTGCCCTTATCCTGTTGTATTTTAGCGTGATGGTGTTCAATAACAGTGTCGGTGGCTTGTTCTCGTCGAAGTATGCCGAAGCGGCCTGGAGTTGGGGAAAATTCGTTGATCTCCTTCGCCATTTGTGGGTGCCGGCGCTCGTCCTGGGACTTGGTCGACAAGTGGAAATCTACGTTGCCAGGCTCCGACGACTACATCAAACTGGGCCAACAAATTGTCCAGGTGCAGATTGATCGCGGTATGATCATCGGCA
>JBKPQD010000204.1:0-3566 GCA_046733915.1 Chloroflexota bacterium | reverse complement strand
AGATATGGCAGATCTAGATTGGGAAGAAAGCTCATCGTTAGGACAACTTATGCAGTTAACATCCAAGGCATTAGCGCACACCTTACAACCTGCTAAAGTGTATTTCGGAATTTATGCGGAGGAAGTCAAACACATCCATGTCCATGTTTTTCCTCGAATGCCAAACATGCCGCCTGGGAATATTCCTAACATGTGGATCGGACAATGGATGGCTTTGCTTCACAGTCGAGGATTGAAAAAGAGTTATTCAGATGATGCTGTTGCTCAACACGCGGAAACATTACGTAGAGCATATATGGAATACACAAATTGACAGTAGGAAAAAAAGTGAAGATTGCATTTGCCGGGACCGGCTACATCAGTAAGATCCATGCGCTCGCTGCACAAAACTGTGGTGCAGCGTTGGTGGCAGTGGTCAATCATCAGGCACAATCCAGAACGGCGTTTGCAAACGACTATGGGATTCCTCGTCAATACGAAAGTGTGGAAGGCCTGTTGAAGGATGGCAACCTGGATGCATTGGTAATAGGCACGCCAAATTATCTGCATGCCTCGCAAACCATTACCGCGCTTAATGCAGGTGTACATGTGATGGTCGAAAAGCCAATGTCTATGAACGTGCCGGAGGCGGAGCAAATGTGTGAAACCGCAGAGAAATCCGGCGCGTTACTGATGGTGGCTCACTGCTGGCGTTTCGACCCGGAGGTATTGTGGTTGAAGGAGCAATCCCAGAAATTAGGCAAGATCATTCGCACCAAAGGCATTGGCGTGCACACCCACTGGGGCCCAAGCGGCTGGTTTACACAAAGGGAATTTGCAGGCGGGGGTGCATTGGCAGATATGGGAATCCACGCTCTGGATACGGCAAGATTTTTATTAGGGGACCCAACGCCTACGGCTGTGTATGCAAAGATTGGAGCTTATTACAAAAATTTCGATGTGGATGATACCGGCGTAATTATGGTTGAGTGGGATAACGGCGCGACCTCTTATGTTGAATCGGGTTGGTGGCAACCCCACGCCGATGGACCCGAAGCCGCGACACAGTTATACGGCACGCAAGGTTTTGGTCAGCTATTCCCAACAAAATTGGAGCTGCCAAATGTCCCGGAACAAAAAGTCCAGGGGATCGATCCAGGTTTCGAATTTCCACGCCAGGAGCATTGTCCTCAGAGCTTGTATGATACTCAGATGAAGTATTTCCTGGAATGTGTTGAGAAGAAGGAAATCCCAAATCCTGGTGGTGCAGAAGGATTGATGAATATGAAAATTGTGAATGCAGCTTACGAAAGCTCGCGAACACGAAACGTTGTGGAAATAAACTAACCAGAGGTAAACATGAGCATCGAATCAGTTCTCCCTAGACCAAATATTTTTGACGCAAAGCGCGTGCTGTGTATCCAGCCCCATTATGACGATAACGATATCGGCGCCGGAGGAACAATAGCATTACTGCAACAAAATGGTGCTGAATTGTTCTACCTCACCGCGACCGATGACCTGATGGGCGTTGTGGATCATTCGCTTTCAGACGAGGAAGCTGCCCAGGTACTGAAGCGGGATCAATTCGCAGCGGGAGAAATTATAGGCGTGAAAGAACAATTCTGGCTGGGCTATCCGGATGCGGGCGAATACAACTACTTTGCCCTGCGGCGCGATTTCCTGAAATATATTCGAATGCTCCAGCCAGACTTTGTGCTGACGGTGGATCCCTGGCTGACGTACGAAGCTCACCATGACCACATCCAGACAGGACTTGCTGCGGCAGAAGCCGTCATGTTCGCAGGGCTGACTAAGATTCCCTCCAGCGACCCCGCGGTGGATTCTGCTTACAAACCCCATGATATCAAGGGAATTATTTTCTATCATACCCGTGAGCCGAACCAGATCATGGACGTTGCAGAGACATGGGAAGCAAAACTCGCGGCGGTGCGCTGCTATGAGGCACAGTTCACTTCACAAGAAATGAATCAATTAGTAATGGCCCTGGATGCCAAGTCTCAACAGGTTGCCGCAGGCGAATCTTTTCAACGCGGAGAGGCGCTCAAAGTGCTGCATACGAGCGCATTACATTGTGGCTTCTAGGAGAAGTACTATGACAGCTAATCCCTTTCTCAAAAAATTGGGTTTTTCAGAGGATGACCGCGCTGTCATCATTCACACGGATGACATCGGCATGTGCCACGCCTCAGTGCAGGCATTCAAGGATTTGTGGGCATTTGGCACCATCACGTCCGGTGCCGTGATGGTACCCTGTCCGTGGTTTCCAGCCGTGGCGCAGATGTGCCGCGAAAATCCTGAGATCGACATGGGAGTCCATGCCACGCTAAATGCGGAATGGGAGAGTTATCGGTGGGGACCCATATCCACGCGAGATCCGGAGTCGGGTTTGCTGGATGCAGAAGGTTATTTCAACCAGTGGCATCAGGCGGTTTATGACAACGCCAAACCGGAGGCCGTTGAACGAGAAGTCAACGCACAAATTGAACGTGCTCTCGCGGCAGGGATTGATGTGACGCATGTTGATTCCCATATGGGAACCATTATGAATCCAAAATTTATTCAATCCTATATCCAGGCCGCAGCAAGCCGGCTTTTACCAAGTATGCTGCCACGCCTGGATGCCCAGGGGATGGATTTTATGGGGCTGAGCGCCGAGGAAAGGCAGCTCTACGAACCTATGATGCAGCAGTTCGAAAAAATGGGTATGCCGATGATCGATGGATTGCTCGGCCTGCCGCTGGATCAGCCGAATGGGCAGATGGAAATTGCGAAGGATCTACTAGGCAATTTACCCGTCGGGATCACACATTTCATTTTTCACCCTTCGATTGATACGGCTGAACTGCGCTCCATCGCGCCGGACTGGGAAAGCCGCGTAGCGAACTACAACACATTCATGAGCGATGAATTGAAGAAATTCATCGAGGGCGAAGACATTCATTTGATCGGCTATCGTGCGATCCGTGAGGCCATGAAGCAGGAATGAGATATTTTTTAGGTGTAGATGTCGGTTCCTCTAAAACGCACGCGCTGATCGCCGATGAAAACGGCCGTTGTATTTCCTTTGGCAGCGCCGGCGGCGGCAATCATCAGGGAATGGGTTATGAGCGCTTAACAGATGTGTTACAAAAGTCAGTTGCAATGGCAATTCAAACATCAAGTTTGGCCAAGGATCAAATCGCAGGAGCAGGTTTCGGCATCGCTGGATATGATTTTCCATCCGAAAGGGAAGCTCATTTGCAGGCAATCGCTCCGTTAGGATTGTTGTGCCCTATCGAAATCGTCAACGATGGGGCCAATGGGCTCATCTCTGGCACGACGCATGGGGTAGGGGTCAATGTCACAGCGGGGTCAGGTGTGAATTGCCGAGGACGCGGCAAAAATGGAAAAGAGGGGCGAGTGGTTGGCAATGGGATAGATTTTGGCGAGTATGGTGGTGCGATTGAGATCGTTTACCGCGCCAAGCAATTTGTCAACTATGCTTGGATCAAACGTATCCTTCCGACACAGCTTACAGAAATTTTTCTTAAAGCCACCGGCGCGCAAGAAGAAGCAGATTTGAT
>JBKPQD010000203.1:0-1973 GCA_046733915.1 Chloroflexota bacterium | reverse complement strand
GCAGGGAGCCATCCGCTTTTTTGACTGTGATTTTCAGGTTTCCCAAACCGTCCGTCGCAGTATTGCTTGTGCCATCGGTGTAATATTCCAGCTCGCTATTGCCCCAGCCCGGGATGCCATTCACCGTGCCATCGCCCACTTCTCTGCCCCATATGCTGGAATTCGGCGCCGTGCCGGCTCTGCTGTTAAACTCGTCGCTCCAGACCATCCTCCAGTCGGAAGGATTGCTTACAGGTGCCAGATTGTTATCCAGGCTGATTCCAATATCCCTGTTGCTGTTGCGTCCGTAGTACCAGAAGCTTAAGCCGCCCAGGTCGCTCCAGTCCTGGGCGATGGGGAAGGTGCGGCTGAACGCATACGTGCCCGTGCCGCTTTTCTGACCCGTCTGCAGGATGTGCTCATAGGCTCCCTGACCCGGCAGTGCCAGAGGGTTGGCGGCTGCGATTTCCGGGTTGGACAGAGTCGCTTTCTTGTCGACCTTCCAAAGATACGGGTAGGTCTCGAAGTCATCGAGCAGGGTCGCATCATAGGATTCGTTATCCAAGATAGCCAGCCGCGCGATCGGAGGAATTCCCAGCGTTGCACCGCCGGTCGGGTTGGATAGTTCGACCAGCACCCCGCGCTCGCCCTGATACTTTTGATCGTCGATCGTGGGAATCGTAAATGACTGCTGGGTTACATTGGCTGGGAAGGTCAGCGTTCCACTCACCGGTGTGTAGTCACGGTTGGCGATCGCCAGACCGAAGCTTGTCGCGTAGTGCACCGTCACAGGATCCGCGGAGGGTTTGCTGAGCCTGGCGGTCAGCGTGGCAGTCGTCCCTTCGGTGAATTTGTAGTCGACCGCCGTAAAGCCCACGGTCAGCGGGCGGATGGGTGCGACGCCGTAGAGCATCGCCTGATCGACAAAATACGTCTGCGGCGCAGGCGTGGTGATGGTACCCAGCGCCCAGCCATGGACCTCGGTCAGGCCGAAGCCATCGTTGGGCGCACCGTTGCCGATCTCTTTGCGGTGCATGCTTGCAAATGGAATCTTGATTTCCTGCCAGCCGCTGAAGTTATCCGGGATATCGATGGACCAGCGCTCGGCATCGTCCCTGGTGGAACCCGGATTGCGGTTATCGAGCACGTCCACGAACATGGTGGTGCCGCTGTTATTGCCATACAGCCAGAAGGAGATCCCTTCATAGGCACTCCAATCCTGCGCTACCCAGCTGTCGACGGCGGCATTCTCGAAGTTATGCACGAAGCCGGCGTACGAGACCACGTTCAGGTCCATCTTCAGCACATGGTTGGGACTGGCTGCCCCCGGTACAGGCGCCGGAGGCGCATCCGTGGTCGAGATCGCCACGCTGCTGTTCGGGTCATTGAATGTAACGAAGCCGATCGCCACGCCGTTCGCGTCTGCCCCCACGGGGAGACCTGCTTCAAAATCGTCAATGACCGGCAGTGTAGCTGCCAAGGTCGGGACGATCGCTGCAAAGGGAGCAACCAGTCCGTTAATGACCAAACTCAGAATAAGGATGACAGAAAATGTGGGATGCTTATGTTTCATTGATGTTCTCCTCGTGAATTTTGACTTCAATGATGCAGGAACCACCCCGTACAACTAAAGCGGTTGCGCCCTAAAAATTCTTTCTGCTAACATATTAATTTTACTCTTTCTGGCGTCAGAGTTTATGAGAAAAGGGTACACGCCTGTTCTCTCGGCCACCGGCGATCTACGTTATGCAGCCCTTTTTCCTCTTGTAGCACGCTCCAAATCGCTTTTCGCACAGCCTCCATATCATGGATGACATCGTTGTTCCAAAACCGCGGGAACACGATCACCGCGAGCTTTCCAATAATTTGTTCTTTCATTATCGTACTCTGCCTGTTCCAGGTGCTGCGACCGAAGGGAGGGCCATCTAATTCGATAATCAGCTTTTTGCGTGGGGCGCACATCGTCCCCTTTAGGGGAAAAGTCTACTCTATAA
>JBKPQD010000202.1:0-4927 GCA_046733915.1 Chloroflexota bacterium | reverse complement strand
CCCACAAATCCACCTTATACCTGTCGTCGGCAGCGTCAGATGTGTATAAGAGACAGTTCGACGTGTTCGTTGATCTGCTCCATCAACAGGTGCGGCACAACGAGCATTACTTTGTCTCCCACAGTGATTTATCGCTCAGATATTTGTAGCCTGCATCCGGAAAGAGCGTGACGACGAACCCTTCATCCAATTGCTCGGCAACTTTTAATGCTGCCACGGCCGCCGCAGCGGAAGAAATTCCTACGAATAGTCCTTCTTCACGGGCCAGGCGCAGGAGCATGGCATGCGCGTCTTCGGTGACTACACTCAGGGTCTCGTCGGCAAACGACTCGTCATAAATGCCGGGCTTGATCGCAGTTGGCATGTGCTTGAGTCCTTCGAGACCATGGAACGATGCGCTGGGCTGAAAGCCGATGATCTTCACATGCGGCAGCTGCTCACGCAGGTAACGTCCTGTTCCCATCAAAGTGCCGGAGGTGCCAACACCTGCAACGAAGTGCGTGACTCGTTCCTCGGTCTGGCAGAGAATTTCCGGCCCGGTGGACTTATAGTGCGCCTGCCAGTTGGCAGCGTTGTTATATTGATTGGCATACCAATACAGGTCGGGCTTTTCTGCAGCTAGATGGCGCGCCTCCACAATTGCGCCATCCGAACCTTCGGTAGGATCCGTGAGAATAATCTCAGCCCCCAAGACCCGCAAAATAGTGATTCGCTCGGGGCTGGCACTCGCGGGCACCGTTAATGTGACGGGAATCCCAAGTGCCGCGCCAAATGTGGCGTAAGAAATTCCCATGTTGCCGGAGGTCGAGTCGAGCAGGCGCTTGCCGTTGCCGAGATCGCCATTTGCTAGAGCCGCCTGGATGATGTTGATCGCGGGTCGGTCCTTGACGGAGCCGCCCGGGTTGAACCATTCGGCTTTGGCAAAGATCTTCACCCGCGCAGGCAGATGCCGGCCAAGTCGATGTAGCGCAAGCAGGGGCGTGTTGCCCACCTGCGCGGCGAGTCCCATTCCGGAGTCAAACTCTGTTTGTAAAAGGCGGTAATCGAGTAAAGTCATGTTTTAAACACACCGCAGTCAACGAGCAAACAAAAAGACGGCGAACAAACGCCACACGTTGCAAAACTTGCAAGCGGGGTCGTCCAACCGTCTGATCCGTTGACTGCGGAGGATTCTCAGGCGGTGGTTACGAACCCCGCCGTATACACAAGCAATAGGTAGGTGATTTCATAAGCTATAGAGTAGGATGCCCGCTATTTTACAATTCTTACTGGAATTGTCAAGTTAATTATCCCCCGGCGGCCGATGCCATCAAGATGACCTTATCGTCCTCCTTTAAAGGGGTCTGCATCCCGTTTAGATCTCGGATATGGATACCGTTGATAAAGATATTGAAATGCCTACGCAGCTGACCTTCTGAATCGAGCAGGTGAAACTTAACCGATGGATATTGTTCGACAATTTGATCGATCAAGCTCTGAACGGTCGCAGCAGACATCCTTAATTCCACCTGATTATTGACATAGAATTTCATTACGGTCGGGAATCGGACCAGCGCCATGGCTCTATTGTACTCGCGGGTAAGAAAAGAGATGGCCTGGCGACCATCCCTTTTATTTCTCCCGTCTAACTCACAAGTTATTCTTCCTTCTTGGTTTCCATTTCCTTCTTGTGGGCTTCGATAATTGTTCCTGCAATATGGTTCGGGACCACATCGTAGTGATCGAATTCCATCGTGAAGTAGCCGCGCCCGCCCGTAATCGAACGGAGCTGGGTCGTGTACCGCGTCATCTCGGACATCGGAACGTGAGCAATGATGGTCGTGTTCCCATGCTCGGCTTCGGTACCTTGCACACGTCCGCGGCGGGTGTTGAGATCGCTCATCACATCGCCCATGTTCGCATCCGGGATTGTGACGCGCACGCTCATGATTGGCTCGAACAACACCGGACCGGCATCCTGTACGGCAAGCTTGAAGGCTTCACGTCCCGCGATTTCGAAGGCGACGGGCTTGGAGTCGACTTCGTGTTCCTTGCCGTCATAGACGACGACTCTCACATTGCTCATCGGATAGCCGGCGAAGGCGCCGCGCTCCATGGTTGCTTTGATCCCTTTTTCGATCGGAGGCAGGTACGACTTGGAGAGATTCATGCCGACGAGTTCATCGTCAAACTCAAAGTCAGCCGAGGGGAGTGGCTCAATACGAAGGTGAACTTCCCCAAATTGACCCGCTCCACCGGACTGCTTTTTATGGCGGTATTGTGCCGACGCTTTGCGGGTAATGCCTTCGCGGTAGGGGATCTTTGGCTCGTGCGTAGCGAGCGCAACCTGGAACTTGGTCTGTGCCCGGTGGAGCGCCACGTCGATGTGCTGGTCGCCCATGCCTTGTAGAACAGTTTCGTGAGTGATCGGGTCGTTCTGCCAGGAGAGGGTCATATCCTCTTCGCACAGACGGGTAAGGGTCGGGGAAATCTTGGCCGCGTCGGCTTGAGTCTTGGGCACGATCGCTACACGGTACAGAGCGGCTGGGAAAACGGGTTTCGCGATCGTGAGCGCATGATTCTTATCACAGAAGGTGTCACCGGTCGTAGTCACCGTCAATTTTGAGACCGAGGCAATGTCACCGGCGTGAACGACCTTCGCAGGGATCTGTTCCTTGCCGCGCTGGAAATGCAAACCAGACATCCGCTCTTCAGCGTTCTTGTTTTGATTCCAAACACGTGCATCTCCCTGGATGGAACCAGAGAACACCCGGAAGTAGGTGACTTTGCCCACAAATGGGTCGGCTGTGGTCTTCCACACATACGCTGCCAGCGGAGCAGTATCTGACGGAGTTAACTTTTCTTCGCCGCCCTTGCCCTGGGCAACACGGACAGGAGCTTTTAGCGGGGAAGGCATGAGGTCAACGATGTCATTGAGCAGGGCAATCGTTCCGATTTCACGTCCGCCGGCCGCACAAAAGACCGGGACAAACTCGCCGGCATAGACCACGTCCTCGAGGCCGCGTACCATCTCTTCGTCTGAGAGGGAGCCGTTCTCGAGATATTTTTCCATCAGCTCGTCTTCGCCTTCGGCGGCAGCTTCCACCATCGTAAAATGTGCAGCTTCCGCTTCTTCCTTTAATTCAGCCGGAATTTCGGCGATGGTCTTGCCATCGCCCATATAGGACTTCATTCCGATGATATCCACCACGCCCTTGAAGTTTTGCTTTTCGCCGATGGGCAGGTGCACTTTGATGGCACGCTTGCCATGTGCCCGAACGAACTCTTCTACCGCCGCGTAGGTTTTCTCGAAATCGGCGTTGTCGCGATCCATTTTGTTGATCACGAAGAAGCGCGGCAGATTGAATTCGTCGGCATAGCGCCAGGCGAGCTCGGTGCCGACCTCGATCCCCGAGACGGCATCGACCAGAATGATCGCGCCGTCCGCAACACTCAGGGCGGAGATAGCCTCTCCGACGAAATCGGTGTAACCGGGCGCGTCGATAACATTGATCTTGTGATCGCGGTGCTCGATCGGGATAACACTAGAGTAGATCGAGATCTTGCGGCGTTGTTCTTCTTCATCGTAATCGGAAGCGGTGGTGCTATCCTCAACCTTACCCAAGCGTGTGGTAGCCCCCGTCGCGTGTAGAAATGCCTCTGCCAACATCGTTTTTCCCGCGCCTCCATGCGAGACCAGAGCGATGTTGCGAAGGAACTCAGTGGTATACTCTTTCATGGAAAAACCTTCCTTTAATGTAGGTTATAAGCCAAGTTCAAAGCGCCGCGTGATTGTAAAAGAACTCAATTGAATTGTCAAAGTGAGAACCCTTATGTTCTCCGAGTGACATTCTCCCACCAACCGGGTATTGACGAGTGCAACGAGTGCAAACTGTTATCCGTCGCTTGCTGTTCGAGCAATGGTATTTCCGTGGTCGAACCCCATGGGATACGGGAATCAGTCCCCCTGAACTTCTTGAATTCATCGAAACACACAAACCCGGCCGCGCAATCGACATTGGCTGCGGCACCGGTACGAACGTTGTTACCCTCGCTCGCGCCGGCTGGCAGGTGACCGGCATCGATTTTGCTTCCCGCGCCATCCGAAAAGCCAACCGAAAAGCAATGGATGCCAATGTTCCGGCAGAACTCTATGTTCGGGACGCGACAAAGATGGTGGGGATCGACGGTCCGTTTGACCTGGCATTCGACCTTGGCTGCTTTCACGGCATTCTGCACGAACGACGTTCTCTGTATATGGACGAGCTGAATCGCATCCTTGCTCCGGGCGGATTTTGGCTCATGTATGGATTTTTGACGGCAGACGCTGGTCACGGGCAGCCAGCCGTTTCGCCCCGGCGGGCTCTCGGGCCGAACGGGGGCATGGATGAGGCAGCGATCCACGATCTTTCCGCCCGATTGACACTCCTCTCCCGCCGCGATGGATTCGATAGCCGCGGCCGAAATTCAGCCTGGTTCCTTTTTCAGAAAAAATAGTGTATGAAACCTGAAATTCGCATCTTCAAGAACTTAGATGAACTCAGCCAAAACGCTGCGAGGATCTTTATCCAACAAGCCCAACAAGCAATCCAGGAACGTAGTCGCTTTCTGGTCGCGCTTAATGGCGGCAACACGCCCACACGCCTTTTTCAACTGCTCGCAAGTGACTACCGTGAGAAAGTGGATTGGACAAAAACGCATGTCTTCTGGGGCGACGAGCGCATTGTCCCTGCAGACAGCCCGGAAAACAGCTACGCTCAGGCGCGCGATCTCCTGCTGCAGCATGTCCCAATTCCGGAAGCGAATGTGCACCGTGTCAACACAGAACTGGATCCTGCAAATGCCGCAAAGGACTATGCACACACCTTGCGTAAATTCGCGGAAACTCTCGACCAGATTCGGTTCGACCTTGTTTACCTCGGCATGGGCGAAGATGGGCACACTGCCT
>JBKPQD010000201.1:0-1937 GCA_046733915.1 Chloroflexota bacterium | reverse complement strand
TTGGGACGTCTACGGCGGCGGGTCATACTCCACTTGCTGCTGCGGGGTAAGTACATAGTAGATTCATATTACCATTCGCCGGAAAGCCACGCAAGCCACGCCTTAATTTGTTTCTTATCTAGTGTCTTATGCTACAATCTTGCCATGCAATTTGAGGTTTTTACTCTTCTGCCTGAAGTTTTTCCAGCCTACCTCGAATCCAGCATCCTGCAGCGCGCCCGACAGCGGGGATTGATCGATGTACGCGTGCACAACATCCGTGATTACGCACACGACAAACATCACACCACCGACGATACTCCCTATGGCGGCGGTGGGGGAATGGTGATGAAACCGGAACCGGTCTTCGCAGCAGTTGAGTCGGTTTTGGGATTGGATTCCAGCCGCGCACAGCCGCCAGCCATTCCGGTGATCTTATTAGATCCGCAGGGACGCGTCTTTAGCCAGCGGATCGCCGAGGAGTTAGCGCGTCACGAACGGATTGCCCTGCTCTGCGGCCGCTACGAAGGAGTTGATGAGCGCATCCGTGAGCATCTTGTTAGCGATGAAATTTCACTCGGCGACTATGTACTGACCGGCGGCGAGCTCCCGGCGCTGATTCTCATCGACGCGGTTTCGCGTCTGCTACCCGGTGTTCTCGGTGACCCGACGGGTGCCGAAGATGACTCGCATTCCATGGGCTTGCTGGAGTATCCACATTACACCAAGCCGTCGGAATATAGAGGCTGGAAGGTACCCGATATCCTGCTATCAGGCGACCATGCCAAGGTCGAAAAATGGCGCCGCGAACAGGCATTAATGCGGACCTTCCATAGACGTCCGGATATGATTGAAAAGGCAGAATTGAGTGAGCCTGATAAAAAGTTCATAAACAACTTGAAAAGTGACAGTCCTTTGTGAAGTGACTGCCACTCCTGTTCTGGCGAAGAAGCCAAGAGTTAATACCCTAATTATTGTGTTTTTATGGATTTCTGCTTATCAAAATGCCTTCCCATCTAATTCGAGTGGAAAGGCATTTATTCTTTTTATTACGACTTATTCAGTTTCATCCTCTTCATAAGAGGCAGGTTCAAAATAGACATCTACGATCACTTCCTGTCCTTTGCACTTGCCCTCAAGGGTGACATTAGGCTGACCACTTGGTTCAAAACCGAACATCACTTCATCCACCTCATCGAAGGCATTCTGAGCCGCCAGGATATCGAAGCTATTCACTCTGACAAAAACGATCTCTCCATCGAGCGGACCAGCTTCTTCAATTTCAATTAATGCTGGATAAAATTCAATTAGATCAACACCCCACTCATTATCCTCTGCTTTCGAGTAATACCATTCAATATAGGCGGGACCCTGAAATTCAATTGTGGAAGCAATTGCTTCGCCAAGTTTTTCTACCCATTCCGGTGTCTTTTCGTCCTCTGACATTTAGAATATCTCCTATTGCAAATTATAGCAGGGCTGATATTGATCGGTCACCACCTACTTCTTTTCGATTTGAGTGCTTGGCCAGTGCTCTTCTTTCCATTCAATCTATGGTTTCGGCTCCTGCTTTTGGATGCCTGTCTTGTCGAATGGTTGAACTAATTGTATACTTATCAACGGAAAGCAACTTGGAAAAGATTCCGTCTGGTAGACAACGAGGAATTAATGAAGAAACTGCATAGTATGCTTGCAGTATTCCTGATGATTACGATGCTGCCAGCCTGTCGCCCGAAAGCACTTGATTGCACCAGCCAAGAGGCGTTTTGCGTAGGACTAGTAACTGATATTGGCAAGATCAACGACCGATCCTTCAACCAATCTGCCTGGAAGGGGGTTCAACGAGCTGCGAATGAATTGGGGGCAACCATTAACTATATTGAGACTGTCGATCGAAAGGATCACGCCAAAAATATCGCGGTATTCGGCGATGCTGGCTACGATGTGATTGTTACGGT
>JBKPQD010000200.1:0-5630 GCA_046733915.1 Chloroflexota bacterium | reverse complement strand
AGCGCCGCGTGTAATTCGAAGCAGAGGAAAGTAATATATGTCGAAGAATCTTAGCCCGGTTTGTAAACTCTGCAGGCGCGAAGGCGAAAAACTTTATCTAAAAGGCGAACGCTGTTTCACCCCGAAATGTGCGATCGAACGTCGTAACTTCGCACCTGGTCAGCATGGTCGTACAGGCAGTCGTAGCGGTGGCAACCGTACCGGACGCGAGTCGGATTACTTGCGCCAGCTGCGTGCCAAGCAGCGCGCCCGCCGCGTGTATGGCATTTTGGAACGACAGTTCCGTCGTTATTATGAAGTGGCAAACCAGCGCCTTGGGATCACCGGTTTAAATCTGTTGCAGATTTTGGAATCCCGATTGGACAATGTTGTCTATCGTCTCGGATTTGCCTCCAGTCGCCCCCAGGCGCGCCTCCTTGTGACCCATGGTCATTTCACCGTCAATGGTCGCCGCACCGATGTTCCCTCCATGCTTTTACGGGAAGGCGATGTCGTCGCGGTACGCGATGGTTCACGCGGCTTGGAATATTTCAAGGCTCTTGGTGATCTTGCGGATGCCCGCACTTCTCCAAGTTGGTTAAATCGCGACACGAAGCAACTGTCTGGTGCTATCCAGCGCCTCCCCGAGCGTGCTGAAATCGATGGCATTCTCAACGAACAGTTGATTGTTGAATACTACTCACGGTAGTAGTTAGTTTCGCTAAAGCCGATTGGACATTCCAATCGGCAACGTTTCTACTGTTGATTACAGGGAGAGGTGAACCGTGACGAGTATCACGAATATGGTTATGCCGAAAATTGAGCGCGAGGCTGAGGCTCGAAATTATGGCAAGTTTGTAATCAGCCCCCTGGAGCGCGGGTATGGTGTGACGCTCGGCAATGCATTGCGCCGTGTATTGCTCTCTTCTTTGGAGGGCGCTGCAGTAACTTCCATCCGTATAGCGGATGTGTTGCATGAATTCAGCGAGGTTCCTGGCGTACGTGAAGATGTAATTCAGGTGACTCTGCAGGTAAAGCAGTTGCGCCTCAAATTGGATGGCGTCGATACCACTCGCATGCACCTCGAGGTGCGCGGCGAGGGTACGGTCACCGCCGCAGACATCATTACGCCCGCTGAAGTGGAAGTTGTCAACCCGGATCTATATCTGTTCACGGTCGACAATCCCAAGACCAAACTCGATCTGGAATTCACGGTTGAGCGCGGGCGTGGGTATTCCCCGGCCAACGAACGGAGCGGACATATGCCTATCGGTGAGCTGCCGATCGACGCGATCTACAGCCCCGTCAAGCGTGTGAATTGGGAAGTGACCTCGGCTCGTGTGGGCCAGAGCACAAACTATGACAAGCTCATTCTGGAGATCTGGACCGATGGCACAATTTCCCCGGAGCGCGCTTTGAGTACCGCCGCGAAATTGGTCATCGATCACCTGCGCTTCATTGCCGGGGTTTCCGAAGAAACCCTGACCATCCCGATGGAAAAAGAAGTAGGTGGTAGCCGCCTGACCAGTGAACTGGCTGACACTCCTGTGGAAGCCCTCGATCTCTCTGTGCGCGTCTTCAACTCTTTGAAGCGCACCGGGATCACCACAGTCGGTGATGTTCTCGACCTGCTCGAAAAAGGTGAGACGGCCGTCATGTCCATCCGCAATTTTGGTGAGAAGAGCCTCGATGAGCTCCGCCAGAAAATGCGCGAAAAGGGCTACATGAAAGACGAAACAAGTACTGCGGAGTAATTAGCAATGCGACATTCAGTATCAGGTTATAGACTTGGAAGGTCGAGCGGTGCGCGCGTAGCTCTCCGTCGCAACCTTATCAAGCAGTTGTTTATCCACGAGCGTATTCAAACCACGCGCGCCAAGGCGAACGCGATTCGTGGCGATGCAGAACGCCTCATCACGATTGCACGCAACAGCGCCGATGGTGATGATGTGGCGAAGGTCAATGCCCGTCGTTTGGTGACATCCAAGCTGGGCGATAACCAGGTGATCAAGCGCTTATTTGACGAAGTTGCTCCCCGTTTTGCTTCTCGTAACGGCGGCTACACTCGTATTCTCAAGCTTGGACCCCGCATGGGCGATTCGGCTGAGATGGTAATTTTGGAACTCGTAGAAGAATAAAGTAAGTCCTGTCATTCTGAGTGAAGAATCTTGGAATGGCAACAATATGGCACGTTACCAATTGACTCTTGCCTACGACGGCACGGACTTTTTCGGAAGTCAGCGACAGGCGAGCAAACGAACAGTCCAGGGTGTGCTCGAAAAATCCTTGCATGAGCTGGGATGGACTGGACGATCGGTCTTAATGGCTGGGCGGACGGATACAGGCGTTCATGCGACCGGGCAGATCGCTTCCTGCGACTTGGACTGGTCGCATACGGAGGCGGAACTCGTCAGAGCGTTGAATGCCAGCCTGCCAAAGGATGTGGCGGTCCGCAAAGTTTGCATGGTGAATGCAGATTTTCATCCACGTTTTGACGCTACTTCGCGCTGTTATCGCTACAGGTTGCTTTGCCAGCCAGTGCGTGATCCCATTCGGGAGCGCTTTGCCTGGCGGATCAGTTCTGAAGTCAATGGCGAGCGGCTTGCAGACACAGCCCGGCTTTTTCTTGGCACGCATGATTTTGGAGCCTTCGGTTCCCCGACCACTCCCACAGGCACCACGGTGCGGACCGTCATGAATGCCAGCTGGATGCAAATCGAAAAAGATGAATGGCACTTTGAGGTACGCGCCGATGCATTTCTGTATCGGATGGTACGGCGACTCGTTTTCGTGCAGGCAGCAGTTGTGCAGGGAAGAGCTTCGGCGCAGGTAATTGCCGATGCTTTGGCGGACCCGGCTCCGGCTGGGAGGCGAAGCGAGATTCCTGCCGGGCTGGCTCCTGCACACGGGCTGACGTTAGTAGAAGTGACATACGCCTGAAAGGCAGTCGAACGAGTCAAAAGGTCAATAAGATAAGAAACGGAGAATCAGAAAGTGTACAAGTCGTACTATCCGAAAGCTAGCGAAATCGAACGCAAGTGGGTCCTTGTGGATGCCAAGGGGGAGAACCTCGGACGCATCGCCACACGGATCGCGCACGTCCTGCTGGGCAAGCACAAACCAACCTTCACGCCTGGCGTGGAGATGGGTGATTTTGTTGTGGTGATCAACGCCGAGGGTGTGACCGTTACCGGCACCAAGACCAGCACCAAGATGGAAACCAAGATGTACCATCGCCATTCGGGCTATCCGGGCGGCTACAAAGCCATCTCGCTGCGTGACCAGCTCCAGCAGCACCCCGATCGTGTGCTGCGCGCAGCGGTGTGGGGTATGCTCCCGCACAATCGCATGGGACGCGCTCTGCTCAAGCGTTTGAAGATCTATGCTGGACCGAACCACCCGCACGCCACGAATCATCCTGAGCCGTTGGCGTAATGTAAGAAAGAGGAAATAAAATATGGCACAGTATTATGAAGCAGTGGGTCGTCGCAAGGAAAGCACCGCGCGTGTCCGCCTGGTAGGCGGCGCCGGTAACTTCACCGTCAATGACAAGGACGCGGCTGTCTACTTCCCCCGCATTGGTGACCTCAACGATATCCTGCGAGCATTCGGAGCGGTGGGCCAGGATGCCAAGAAGTACGACATCACCGTCAAAGTGAATGGTGGCGGCACAACCGGTCAGACCGAGGCCGTTCGTTTGGGTCTCGCTCGTGCGCTCGTCCTGCTGAATGGCGATTGGACCTCTGCGCTTCGCAAGCATGGTTTGTTGACCCGTGATGCCCGCGTCAAGGAACGCAAGAAACCAGGCCTCAAGAAAGCCCGCAAGGCGCCTACCTACACTAAACGCTAAGTCTCTACCAAGAACAATCACAACGAAATGCGTAATTCGTGAGATAGAATCTACGGATTACGTTTTTCGTTTTAACAAGGAGATCTTATGGATTTTGCTCTGGTGACTTCTGCTTTTAACACTCTTCGCATCCCTGCGCCTTCAAAGCTAATTCTGCTTGAAGCAGAAACTCTTTCCACCGCCCATGTGCCGCCCTATCCACCTGATATGTCGGTTTTGTTTACAAATGTGAATTCGCAGGCGGTTGCACTGCAATTAAAAAGCATCTTGGGCACGGCGTACCCGAGAGAGCATAAAGTATTTTGGGTGAATGGGCAGGAGATGAACCAAGAAAGCATCGAACAAATGGAAAACGAGCAGTTTTCCGAAAGTACTTGCTTGTTTGTTCCTTCCTTAGGGGATGGGACTTCTTTTGAATCCTTCGCCGAAATTGTTGCACATTTGCGTGCGCCGAACGGATGTCCCTGGGATCGAGAGCAAACCCATGAGTCGCTTCGTAAGCATTTGCTGGAGGAAGCCTATGAAGCCATCACCGCGATTGATTCGGGGGACTTCACCGATATGCGCGAAGAATTTGGTGATTTATTGCTGCAGATCGTTTTGCAGTCTCAGATTGCAAACGAAGAAGCGCAATTCAATGTCAATCAAGTGATTCAAGGAATTTATTCCAAGATCGTGCGGCGACATCCCCATGTGTTTGGCGACGTGAAACTGGAGGATGTATCGGGTGTACTGGCAAATTGGGAGAAGCTCAAGGAACAGGAACGCAGGGACAAGAAGCAGGAGAAAGGTTTGCTGGACGGCGTGCCTGTAGCGATTCCCGCGCTCGAACAGGCACAGGAATATCAGGATCGTGCAGCCCGTGTCGGCTTTGACTGGCCGGAAATCGACGGCGTTTTGGACAAGGTCAAGGAAGAAATTGACGAGATTAAGAACGCGGAGACCGATTTTGAGCTTGCCTCTGAAATTGGAGACCTGTTTTTTGCGTTAGTTAACCTGGCGCGCTGGAAGCATGTCGATGCCGAGTCCGCATTACGCGGCACGAACCTGAGATTCAAGAAGCGTCTTGCCTATGTGGAGCAGGGCGCGAAACGACAGGGAAGAACTCTGTCCGCGTTGTCACTGGAAGAGATGGATGCGCTATGGAACGACGCCAAGCGGCAAGGCATATAAGCTGCTCCCGAGTTTAATCGTCGAGCGAAAGCGACATCAAATATTCGTCGTAATATTTTCCTTCGAAGAAGAGCGAGCGTGGTTCCGTGCCATACGTGACAAATCCACACCGTTCATAGCAGCGGATTGCCGGACTGTTTGTTGCCACAACCGCAAGACGAAGGATGACGATCCCACGGGCGACCGCCCAATCCCTGCAGGAACGAATCAGTTCCTCCGCAATGTGCAAGCCTCTCCATGGTGGAGTCACATAAACGCCCCACACGTCTGCCGCATGCTTTGTTTTCGGCGAGCGGCCGCGGGCAATACCAGTCATCCCAATCAAGTGGCCATCATGTTCAGCGAAGTAGATTGCCGACTCCATATCATCCATGACCAGCGTGTCCTCCCAATATTTCGTCGGATAATGGGATGAGCGATGGTAGTCCATGCTAAATGCGGTGGGACTATCCTGCAGCGCTTCGAGGCGTAGCTCGCGAAAGCTGGAGACGTCCCCGAGATTGGATTGGCGAATCAGAATCGCCCCGCGTGAAGTAGGAAGCGATCGAATCATCGATTACAGTTGAAGCGCTTCAGCGCCTCCTCGAATAGACCGGGCGCCGAGGTGTCATCAGGGGTGTAGGCTTTC
>JBKPQD010000199.1:0-1552 GCA_046733915.1 Chloroflexota bacterium | reverse complement strand
GTATTTATAGTGGTAGGTATCAAACCCGATCGTACCTACATTCCACCTCTTTGGTTGATGTCCGCTGATTCGCTGCATCATTTCAATCAGCACAAGGGAATCGTTTACGGTTTGCTCATCAAGTGAAGCAATATAGTCTTTGACGGAACTGTCGTTTTTAGCAGTCATTTTGTCCATATGTCCTTTTGTTAAGATAGAAATAAACGAAATTCCGAACCTGCCAGAGCCAGCCAACGGTGTGCGGCTGCCTCGGCGCTGTTTGCCCCGGCTGCAGGTCGCTGGTGGACTCGCGCTGGGTAGGCGCGGATTATGTTCCGGAGCGAAAAAAACTCGAAGCTAGAAAAATGATTGTAAACCGCGCGGAATCCCCCTCGTCGAGTGCATGCTGTGTAATGTACCACTTTAGAAGTTGGCAAGATTTTCGATCACCACATACCCAAATAGTGTTGCTAAGAGCAGGCAACCTAATATCACAATTGCTAGGTTGATGGGTTTGGCTTCAGCCGTTATCGTTGCAACCAATCTTCTCTGATCTCGTCGGAGTTGCATTTCTATTTGCGGATATAGATTTGCAATGACAGCCACCAATAAACCGCCGATAAATACAATTGGCGAGATAATATTAAACAGATGTAACTTGCCGGGAGTAGCGAGCATGTTTTCAAACAGGGTAAAGGGCTGGCTAACTCCAAAATTATATTTCAATAGTGATGCCACGATAAACAATAAGGCTGGCGCCGAGAACACAAGTCCAATGATTGCTGATAGTGCTTGAGCCTTCGCAATCTTGATTCTGCTGACATAGACATGTCCGATAATTGCACCCAGGCCTATTAACGCTATGCTAGCCAGGGGAATAATTGGCGTATACAAGTTCGTCACGGCAATTATGCTTGCAAGGATAAATCCTGCAATTCCACTGCTGGCAACTGCGCCATACGTTGATCGTGCGATAAGTTTGAGACGTATCGCTAGCCATGTTGATGCCAGCACGCCCAGACAACCTCCTGCAATCGCACCAATAAACAAGCCACTGCCGCCTACGCCATGCCCAAGCACAGACCCGATAAACGTACTGACACCGCTGAGAAAGCAAACGATTAAAAAGAGAGTTATGTTTTGTTTCATTTTTTAAACTCCTTTACATCTGCAATATCAGAATGAACAAATTTCTTCGTCTTGTTGCTCAAAAACACCTAACAGCTGGTGTTAGCCGCTGGTGGGCGGGACAACGCCATTTTATCGAGGTCAACTCCAAGCCACGCAAGGTGCCTGAAAACGCGTAGACTCCCACTGTGTAACTGCCATCTACAAACTGTCGGCAAGTTCTTCTGTAAGGACGATTTACTGGCATTGTTTTCCTCTAAACGGATCGCCTAACTCGTGTTTTAACTGGAGGTTACCACATAATAGCCTACAGATAGGTATTGTCATATTTCCACCAAAAATAAGACATTTTCCCCCTAAACAGCAAAAAACTGACATTCAGATCATCAAATGGCTGCTTCTATACCTTCACAGGACTGGTGCATAGATGTTTTCAACGTTTCCC
>JBKPQD010000198.1:0-2798 GCA_046733915.1 Chloroflexota bacterium | reverse complement strand
GTCTAAATTCTTGTACAACATGTAGAACATGTTATAGACCGGTGTATGAATTAACACCCCATCGCCCGGCTGACAGATAGCGCGAGCCGCAATGTTAAAGCCACTGACAACGCCGGTTGTCGCCACGACCCAATCCGGATCCACCTGCCAGCCGTACAGATGCTCCATACGGGCCGCAACAACTTGCTTGGTATGAGGCTGCAAGAATTCGTAGCCGAGCACACCACGATCGAGCATTGCATGCAGCGCATTCCGAATGGGTTCGGGTGTTAGGAAATCCATGTCTGCCACCCACAAGGGCAGCACATCAGCTGGATAAAAATTCCACTTAATTGAATCGGTATCGCGGCGCTCAATGATCTGGTCAAAGTTATATGTCATGCTGTTCCTCTATTTTTTGTATGCCACGATCATACCATCCCGGGCAGGGAAGAGCGAAACGATCCAGTCGAGGTCAGATGTGATATCGCGCGTGTAGCGGCGAATGGCTTGCGTGGATTTTTCCTGGTTGTCCGGGTCGTAGACACGTCCACTCCAAATCATATTGTCGATAATCAAAATTCCGCCGTGGCGAAGTTTTTCCTTGGTCACAGGTAGGGAGTCCGGATATCCTTCCTTATCAATGTCATTAAAGATGATGTCGAACGGGCCCGCTGTTTCGCGAAGCGTTGCCACTGCCTCAGCATTGTGGAACTGGACGAGATCCACAAGGCCCAGCGCGGACAAATGCGCCTGAGCGCGTTTCGAGAGATCCTCATCCCAGACGGTGTGATGGACCGCCCCTCCGCCATTTTCCTTGATAGCTTTGGCGAACCAGGCGGTGGAATAGCCATATCCCGAACCAAGCTCAAACACAGATTTGGCCTGGATCATACGCGCTAGCTGATAACAGTAATATCCGCAGACAGGACCAATAATGGGAAAATTATCCCGCTCGGCAATCTCTTCCATTTTTTGCAATTCCGGTTCCCGCGGGGGAACGAGAGTGGCAAGATACTGCTGCGCGGACTGGTAATTGATTTCGCTCATGGTGACTCCTTTTAATCGTAAAACGTAGGGCGGGTTTTCAACCCTCCAGATTTGTGCAGCAAAGGTCACGCTGCAAACATGCTCTACTTAAGAATTTCTCTGACGACAGGCAGAACCACAGCTACCCACAGTGTGTACATTTTTCCCGATGGGTGTAGACGATCGGCTGTGATCAGGTCGGAGTGATCGATTGCCATGCGAGAAATGTCTGTGACATCTACATAATGCGCGCCCGCAATTTGTGTCTCTTCCAGGTTAACAGCATTAAATTGGTCGATCTGCTGGCTGATAAGCTCCCGATCTCTTGTTGCCGCAAAAGGAGTGGCTCCCCAATCGGGAATGGACAGCACAATCACTTTACCTGGATTTCCACCGGCATATTCGATTGCTTTTTTGAGCATAAATCGAAAGTCTTCGCGATAGCCGTCGGAGAGGTAACCCCGATACTGATCGTTGACGCCAATCAATAAGGTGACCAGATCATACGGGCCCTCTGGCAGATTCGCCTGGACTCCCTGCCAGAGCTCGTCCACCGTCCAGCCGGTGCGGGCGATGAGGGTGAGATCCGTTTGTATGCCTTCCACTTCCAGGAACCTGGCCAGCTGATCGGGCCAGCGGTCCGCCGTGGGAACACTTTCGCCAATCGTATACGAATCGCCTAAAGCAAGATAACGGATTGCTGACATGTCAGTTTCTCCCGAAACGGATCCATGTATAAATTCCACCGGCGTGCAAGCGATCAGCAATGCAATCAATAGCAAAATGTGCAATCGCATAGGATTGTTTTATTTTACTCTGTCTAACTTGGGATATACATTTTTGGTTGCTTTTATTAAACCATGAACCAGTCGCAAGCATCATGCTCACGACTGGTTCTTAACCGTTCCCCTTTATGTAGGATCCATCTTCAAATGTTAGTGTTGCGAGACTTTCTCACAGGCGACATCGTATTGCGAGACAGAATGGATATTGTTGGAATTCTGTGGCTGCTCACCCGCATAGACCGTGCCGGCTTTGCCTTCCTCATTAAATGCAGAACCGGGGGCATTCGCCGAATGCCCAGGCGTGAACGCGAACTCATCACACTCAACACCAGGTTGGGCGGCAAATGCAATTGTCATCGGAATGAGCAACAGTACAGCCACGAGCAGCAATGCAACCGCGGCTTTGGCCATGCGCCGATTGATTTTGGACATTTCTAACTCCTTTCTTTAGAAACACAATTAAGGCAGGCTTTCTCCATGAGAAAACCAATATCCTTTGTCCTTAATGAGGTACGCAGGCTCCTCTTTCATCGGATTAAGTTGAAGATTAAAGCATGATGAGTGTTAGCTTGTCTATTAACGCACAAGGGCACAGAGTATATCTGTGCTCTTGTCTATAAAGAGGTGCCCTCTCCTTTATAGCAATTAAAGTGTCTTGATCTTAAACCACAGGCTGGGAATACGGCTCACCTTGCCCAAGGCGCTCAAGGAGGCGCGGCTGGTAAAGACGTCATAGTCACGCCTTTCGATCTCATCGAGGATGCCTTGATAAAACACGGAGGCTGCACCAATCGCGAGTTGTCCCTCGCGCTCGAGCATTTTCACGCCTGCCCAGGATTCCGTATACAACTGCCGCGTCCGCTCGATCTGAAATTTCATGAATTGACGCCAGTTGTTCGTAATATGTCCTTCGGCGATATCTGATTCCCGGATTCCATAATATACAAGTTCCTCGCGCGGCAGGTACAGGCGACCGTTCTGATAATCCTCGCCCACGTCGCGCAG
>JBKPQD010000197.1:0-1675 GCA_046733915.1 Chloroflexota bacterium | reverse complement strand
CATAATACACTCTCCATAGAAAATTGGGCGCCCAACGGCTTGCGTTACCCGCTGGTGGGTGGGACGAGGCAACGCTCCTTTGACGGAATCAGCCTCAAGCCACGCAAACTGCCTGAAAACGCGCACGCCGCGAAGCGGCAGTCCCACCACATGCCCCGACGTATGTTGCCGATGTGCACGCTGTGTTAGGCGGCATTTTGGCAAGGGTGCAACCGATATTTTATCCTTTTAATCAATGGGAAGTGACTAAAGACCTTACTAGATCATCCGTGAGGTCGTACAGTTCATAGATAAGACGGTCGATCTGCCGGTGGGTGACCGCGCCAGTGAGACTTGACCACCGGTCTCGCTGGGGTGCTCCCCGAAGACGCACGCCGGGCAAAGATCTACGCTGGAAAAAGAAAATTGGATGTCAATGATCTGTGCCGTGTGCAGTGATTGCCGCGACCGCATCCGCCAGGAGGTCCAGACATTGGAACAAGAGAATAGGGTTCAAGGGTCATTTGAAGGCAAAGGGAACATCATCAAACTTATCTTCCTGCGGCAGCTCGTTACTGTGAGTAACAAAAGTGGCGCAGGGACCTACCCTGCGCCACCGAACTGTGATCATTGTTCTTTCTATTGGCTTTCGTCGTTATCACCATTATTAGCGCATTGAGGGTCGTCTCCATCTGTGAAACCATCATTGTCATTATCTATTCCGTCCTTACAAGCTTTGTGAGGAGGATCAATTGTTGCAGGTGGTTGAGTAGGCGGAGGATTCGTTGGAGGTGGTTGAGTGGGCGGACCAATTGTTGGATGTGGTTGAGTAGGCAGAGGGGTGGCAGGAGGAGGATTCGTTGCAGGTGGTCTGGTAGCCGTTGGTGGGGGGTTCGTTGGCTGGGTAAGGTGAGTGCTCAGTGGCACTGATGTTGGTTCCTCTACTTGGTTCTTTTTCGTTTGAGTTGGTGATATAGGGGTTACTGCTTTGGTAGCATACCGAGAAGTAGTGATCGGGATCGAAGCAGCCTCTCCGGTCAACGTTCCCCATTGATCTGCCACCCAACAATCCACCACAGTGTCTGGGGAAAGGCGCCACCAGTTGCTCTCTTGATCCCTACCAATCACAGCAATACTTTCGCCAGCATGAAGGATCAGCACGAAATCGTACCCTACCCCAGGTCCAGTATAGCAATTCGCATCCCTAGTCAACGTAAAATAGGGACCGAACATTATAGGAATGGGGGCTGAAGGCGAGTGTGGAGAAGCCGTTGGGCTTACATGACTTGAGGCTGCAGCCGCTGTGCTTGTGATGATTACCTCGCCCACCGTGGAAGCGTTTAGAGGGCTGCAAGCTGAAGCAATAAACAGAAATCCTGCTATTACTAAAAGTTTTCTCTGGCTCATTGTCCTACCGTATCTAAGCTTATCATTAAGAACTAAACGATTCAGTCTTTCTAAATCTTTGTAACATGACGCCAGCTTTAGTACAAAGTTACTATGTTCCAATTCTGTTTTGTTAGCGGCTGACAGCCAGGATCTGCGATAGTTATTCGTCAATTCTACTGCACTCTTAATAAGACCTTCCCATCATTCCATAGGCCTTCCAAGGCATAATATTTTCGCTGATCGGGGAAAAGATATGCACAACCAATCAACTTGAATCCACATTTTTCCAATACCCGCAACGAGCCTA
>JBKPQD010000196.1:0-3771 GCA_046733915.1 Chloroflexota bacterium | reverse complement strand
GTGGCACACAGGATATTCCCCTGGATGCCATCGTCGGCAGTGTGGGGCGCTATACCGATTTCACGCGCACTTTTCTGCCGCGCCGCAAGGAAGACCGCGAACGCTGGGCGCGCGTCAAAGCCGCGATGGAGGAAGGCTTGGGCTTGCCACCTATCGAAGTGTATAAAGTAGGGGACGTCTACTTCGTGATCGATGGAAACCACCGCGTGTCCATCGCCCGGCAGGAGGGGTTCAAGAGCATTCAGGCGCGCGTCATCGAAGTACAGACGCCCATTCGACTTACGCCCGATGTACAACCGGATGATCTGATCATCAAAGCAGAATATGCTGATTTTTTGCAAGAGACGCACATCACCGATCTATGGCCGAACGTGGATCTTAGCGTGACCGTTCCCGGACAATATAAAAAGCTGATGGACCAGATCTACACCCAGCAGGTTTTGTTGCAAGAACAGAAGAAAGAAGAAGTACCCTTTCAAACCGCCGTGCAGGAATGGTACGACAATCTCTACATTCCGCTCGCCGAGGCGATTCGCGACCGCGGACTCTTGCGCTGGTTCCCGGACCGCACCATCACCGATCTCTATATCTGGATCTCAGAAAACCGCGCTGCCCTGGAGAAAGAGCTGGGATGGGAGATTCAATCGGATATCGCTGCGACCAGCTTGATCCTGGAAAAAAGCACCCGGTCCGAACCGGGCAGCTGGCGTAAGGCACGCACCTCCTCCCGATACACCGATCATCTCTTCAACGATATTCTTGTCCCGCTCAGCGGCGACGAAGCCAGCTGGACAGCGGTGGAGCAGGCGATCAACATTGCTCAACGAGAGAATGCCAGGCTGCACGGCCTGCATATTGTCGATACACAGGCAAAAATCCAGAGCCCCCACGCTTTGGCTGTCCAAACCCGTTTCCGGCAAATGTGCACGGACGCAAAGGTGGATGGCAGGTTGGTAATCGAGGCCGGAGATATCACCGGCAAAATTCGCGAGCGCGCCGCGGTGACAGACCTGATCATTTTGAAGATTGAGCATCCGCCAATGGGCGGTTTATCGAATCTGACCTCTCCGTTTCGCACGATTCTGGTCAATTCCTCTATCCCTATGCTGGGTGTCCCGGAAGGGGCGACCCAGTTCCGGCGCGCCGTACTGGCATATGATGGCAGTCCCCATGCCAAGGAAGCATTATTTGTTGCCACATATTTCGCCGAGATTTGGAAAACAGAGTTGATCGTATTCTCTGCCCTGGATGGTACCCGAGTGCAGGCAGACGTACAGGATTATGTACGGCGTTATCTCGAACTGCATGAGGTCGAGGCCGAATACATCCTCAGCGAACGCAGCGCGGTGGATTACTTAAAACAAACTATCGAAGAAAAGAACGCCGAGCTTCTCTTGATGGGCAGATACGGTGTTTCGGTAATCCGGCAGGTATTCTCCGGCAGCGCGCTCGATTATATGCTGCGGGAAACCAGGGTTCCTATTTTTGTCTGTCATTGAATCCGTTCCGCTGGGGGATACGGATATGGCTGAATTTGATATACTCACTGCAGATCATTTCACAAGGAGTACCCATGAGTGTTTCTGCACCACGTTGGGACCTATCCAACGTTTATCCATCTTTGGATTCACGGGAATTCAAAGATGCCGTGGAAAATTACAAAAATCAAGTCGCGGCATTCGAAAAATTTTTCAACAAGAAACTCAGTAAAGCCAGTGCAAAAACCAAAGCCAAGGAACTGGCTCCGCTGCTTGGCAAAGCCATTGACCAGATTAACAAGATCCAGAGTCTTTCCAGCACGATTGCTCCTTTCATCTATTCCTATGTCACGACCAATTCGCATGACAAGCTTGCGATGAAAACTCTCTCTGAGTTCGAGCAAGCCAGTCTCCCGATGAGCCAATTGATGACCCGGTTCACCGCCTGGCTGGGAACCATCGCTCCTAAGTTAGATAAAGCAATCGAGCATAATAAGTCAGCTGCTGCCCATGCATTTATGTTGAAAGAAGCCGCCGAACAAAGTCAGTACTTGATGAGCGATGCGGAGGAAGCGCTCGCCGCCGAGCTCTCCCTGAGTGGCGGCAACGCCTTCGGCAAGCTGCAGGGGACGGTCACCTCGCAGCTCTCCGTGGACTTTGAGCTGGACGGCAAAAGCCAGAAGTTGCCCATGCCGGCGCTGATCAATCTGCGCTCCCATCCGGACGAATCAGTACGGCACCGCGCCTATGATGCCGAGAATCAGGCTTGGGAAACGGTCAAAGAAACATTAGCGGCCTGTATGAACGGGGTTAAGGGCGAAGCGAACACCTTGAACAAGAAGCGCGGCCGAAAGGATGCGATCCATGCTTCGCTCGATGCGGCCCGAATGGACCGCAAAACTCTGGACGCCATGCTCGCCGCGATGAAAGATTCGTTCCCCATGTTCCGCAAGTATTTCCATGCCAAGGCAAAGAAACTAGGCAAGGATAAGCTTGCCTGGTGGGATCTCTATGCTCCAATGGGGAGGACCGATAAAGTCTATACCTATGAAGAAGCGCGCGATTTCATCCTCGAAAATTTCGGGAAGTTCTCGCCCGATCTCGCTGTATTTGCCAAACGCGCCTTCGATCGCAATTGGATCGACGCCGAGCAGCGCGAGGGCAAGCGCGGCGGCGCATTCTGCATGGAAGTGCAGAATGTAAAGGAAAGTCGCATCCTGGCAAATTTTGACGGTTCTTTTGACCAGGTCAGCACGCTGGCGCATGAATTGGGCCATGCCTTCCACAACGAATGTGCCTACAAAGCAAACAAGACAATACTGCAACAAATGACCCCAATGACGTTGGCAGAGACTGCCTCCACAATGTGCGAGACCATCGTCACCGAAGCTGTCCTCGCCACGACAGACGATCCGCAGGAGGAGCTAGCGGTGTTGGAAAACCAGTTGATCGGTGCCGCAGGTGTAATCGTGGATATTTATTCCCGCTATCTCTTTGAGAAGGAAGTGTTTGAGCGCCGCGAACAGTCGGAGCTTTCTGCAGATGACTTAAATGAGATCATGGAGCGCGCCCAGAAGGAGACCTACGGCGACGGACTCGACGAGCGTTACCTGCAAAAATTTATGTGGACCTGGAAACCACATTACTATTCCCCCGATCTGTCCTTCTATAACTACCCGTACGCATTCGGTCTGCTATTCGCCACGGGCTTATACGCGATCTATAAGCAGCGCGGTGCATCGTTTGTGGAGGATTACAAGAACCTGCTTGCCTCCACCGGCGAAGAGACTGCCGCCAAGCTGGCGAAACGCTTCGGTATCGATATTACCAAACGCAAGTTCTGGGATGATAGTTTAGCGATCATCGGCAAGCGCGTGGACCGATATGCTGAGGTATAAGCTGGCTTGAAGATTGCACGTACACAAGTAAACAGGTTTGAGCTTGCGTACGCCTTTATTCTTTACTAAAAAAGATATGTCGGAAGCGAAAATCCCACTCCCCGTCGCAATCTTACTCCTTGCTGCAGTAGCGTGCAATTATGTTGCGCCGACACCGCAGCCGACGTCAACACCCCTCCCGCCCACCGTTATTCCCGAGCTGACCGTCATGGTCGAGCCGACCTCTGCTTCTACGCCGAATAACCTGCCCCTAAGCGAAGCACAGGTCGAGCGGGTCCCTCCCGACGTTGCGTGGGCCGCGATGCAAAGCGGCGCGGCGGTCATCGTGGATGTACGTAGTGTGGAAGCCTACGCAGAAAGTCATATTAAAGGCGCGATTTCCATTCCCTTGGTAG
>JBKPQD010000195.1:0-3383 GCA_046733915.1 Chloroflexota bacterium | reverse complement strand
CACTCCAGAGGAGTGAGCTGGCTGTTTGTTTCTGTGGCCCTTTTCCGGCAGGTTAGCTCCTCTCGGAGGGTTCCCCGCCCCGGGTGCTATCCGACGTCGTGCTCTATGGAGTGCGGACTTTCCTCGATCCCGTAAACACAGAACCGCGATCGCCCAACCGACCTGAGGCCGCATCATGATACACGCAAGAGGAAGGGACGTCAACACTACAGAGTGATTTCAGATAAAGATTAAATATTGCCTTGCATAGGGGGAAAGGCGTCTTCCTGCGTTGAAACCGTTTTCTATTGGAGAATTCCCTAAAAGACATTAAAATAAGACGAGAATTTATCTTTTTCAAGTATTGGAGTCTCTGTGAGCAACTGGCCTGGGAAATATGTCATCGGTCTGACGGGGAACATCGCCACCGGCAAGAGTGTGGTACGGCGCATGTTAGAACACCTTGGTGCTTACACTATCGACGCGGACGCACTGTCACACCGGGTGATCTCCAAGGGCGCGCCGGGTTACCAGCCCGTTCTGGACAAATTCGGCACATGGTTGCTGGATAAAGATGGTCAGATCGACCGCTCCAAACTGGGCCGGCTCGTGTTCGCGGATGGACAGGCACTCACCCAGCTCGAGGCTATCATCCATCCCTATGTCGGTCAGGCCGTGGATTTGTTGACCAGGCGCGCTACACAAAAGGTGGTGGTTGTAGAAGCGATCAAACTGCTCGAGTCAGACTTGCGGAACAAATGTGATTCCCTGTGGGTTACAGATGCACCGCCCGAGGTCCAGATCCAACGGTTGATGCGCAAGCGCGGCATGAGTCGCGAAGAGGCGGTCCAGCGCATCCATGTCCAATCGGACCAGAAACAGAAACTTGCCGCTGCGAATGTCGTTGTGACCAACACTGGCTCGTATGAGGATCTGTGGAAGCAGGTCAACGATGCCTGGAAGCGGACTGTGCCATCGCAGGAACCTCCTGAAACGCTCATCACGCGCAAACCCGCTGCTGGAACTTTCTCGCTGTATCGCGGCAAACCGCGCGACGCACAACGGATTGCCGAACTCATCAACCGGTTGAGCAAAGGAAAACGTTCCATGAATAGCGAGGATGTGATGGAGGCCTTTGGCGATAAGGCGTTCCTGTTGCTGCAGGTGAACCATGAACTGGTTGGAATTGCGGGCTGGCAAGTCGAAAACCTGGTTGCCCGCACCACCGATCTCTATCTGGATTCCAGAGCAGCCCCGGATAAGGCGTTGCCTCTCCTGTTGGCAGAAGTAGAAAAGGCATCCAGCGATTTACAGTGTGAAGCATCGCTGGTTTTCCCACCAATGGAACTGGTCGGGTTCGACTCGGTTTGGAAACATATTGGCTATGAAAGACGTTCTCCTGATAGGCTCGGCGTGCAAGCCTGGACAGATGCAGCCATGGAATCCATGCCAAAAGGATCGGCTCTCTTCTTCAAACAACTTCGTACAGATCGAGTCTTAAGACCGATCTGAAAGGACTTCCGAAGTACTAGCGAATGGCGAGGCTTCGGAAGTTTAATGAACAGGGTGGGAAGAGAATCGAATCCGGCGGTGGAATACCGTAACGAAACCGATATTCTAAGCGGATGTTCAGTCAGCGATACTATACTGCGGAGTGCCACAGATTTATGTAGACTTCTGGTTGAATCCTTGTGCAGCACACGGTTCAAAAAGTTTACTTATCTCCATGAGATAAGCGGTTATTGGCGCAATCACGAATGGCGAATTTTCTCAACAACCTCCTCTTCATATTTCAGCGACTCAACTGGGTAAGCGTTCTGGACATTTTGTTAGTGACGCTGATCTTTTTTGTGATTTTGTATTCGCTGCGTGATACTCAAGCCATGGTGCTTCTGCGAGGAGTGATCTTTTTGGTGGTCGCTCTTGTCCTGTTGACCACGCTCGTGGATCTGCCCGCTTTTTCTTGGCTGATTCAAAGCATGCTGCCGGCTCTGCTGCTCTCCATCCCGGTCATCTTCGCGCCGGAGATCCGCCGTGCGCTCGAACGACTTGGGCGCGCCGGCACATTCCTCCCGCCGGTAAATCAATCAGCGTATGAAGAGACACAACAAGTTCTACACACTGTCGTGGAAGCCGCGGCGCGACTTTCCGCGCGCCAGCACGGCGCGTTGATCGCCATCCAACGCATGGACAGTCTCGACCAGTACATCGAGACAGGTGTACGGATGAGTGCCGTGGTAACGCCGGAATTACTGCTGCAAATTTTCTATCCCGATACGCCGCTGCATGATGGCGCGGTTATTATCGCCGGAAAGCGGATTGTCGCGGCTGCATGCGTCATGCCTCTCTCGGCAAGCGGCGTTCTAAATCGCACACCCGAACGTCAGATGGGTCTTCGGCACCGTGCCGCCTTGGGCATCAGCGAGGTCAGCGATGCGGTATCGGTCGTCGTTTCGGAGCAGAGCGGTTCGATCTCCATCTCCCACGCAGGACGAATGATTCGACGCATCGACCCCGAACGGCTCGAGAACATCCTCGTTGCCTTCTTCCGGCCGGACGTGAGCACGCCACAGCAGGTCTGGCTGCAACGTTTTTTTCCATATCTTTTCAAAAGGAAGGATGAATAGCGTGCGTCTGGCATCTAACATCCGCACCTTTTTGCTCGCCTTGGTCCTCGGCATTGCCGTTTGGGTTTCGGCGGTTTCAGCTGCCGACCCCGATGAAGCGTGTCCTTATCCAAAATCGATCCCCATCGAAATCGTTGGACAGGAGCCTTCGCTGGTCATTACGAATGAAATCCCGACCGACATGGACATCACCATTCGCGCGCCTCGTTCCGTCTGCGAACGACTTGCCGGTCAGACCGATGCGGTGCGCGCGATTCTGGATTTGTCGGGGCTCGGCGCGGATGATCACGAGGTACCTGTCAAAGTGCAGGTGGGCGTCCACCCGACTCAGATCGTTTTCCAAAACCCGAAGACGATTATGGTTCGATTGGAAATCTATTCCCAGAAAACGCTCGCCTTAACTCCCGTCCTGAACGGACAGCCTGCCCCCGGCTATCGGGCGGGAGACGCAGAACTGGAAGTAACAGAGGTCGCGATCGCTGGCCCGAAATCGCTGCTCGACCAGGCGAACCGCGCACGTGTGGCGGTAACTCTTGATGGTGTTCGCGAGACGATCGATGAAGCCGTTCCCATTCAAATCACAGACGCCAAGAACAATGTGATCCGCGGGCTCTCGCTGAACCCCGAGACTGTTAAGGTGACTGTTCCGATCAGCCAGCAGGGTGGTTACCGCGATGTCGCTGTTAACGTTGTCGTGCATGGACAGGTCGCGCCGGGCTATCGTCTGGAACGTATCTCTGTGTTTCCGCCGGTGGTAACCTTATTAAGCGCCGACCC
>JBKPQD010000194.1:0-5451 GCA_046733915.1 Chloroflexota bacterium | reverse complement strand
ATGGCTTTTGAAGATAAGTTTGGCGCCGAGATTTCAGACGAAGATGCACAGAAGATCACGACAGTGGGTGACGCCGTCAGCTATATTGATTCACACAAGTAATTTGTCTTGTCGATTATAACCGTAGAGCCGTCCGAGAGGACGGCTCTACATATTTTGATGGTCGGTTGGGGCACAAGATCTCGTGCCCCAACATGTTACTTAAGCAGGGAGGGGATCTCTTCTGGATGCCGCGCGACTTTGACGCCGGCGGCTTCGAGAGCGCGAATCTTATCTGCGGCAGTGCCTGCGCCACCTTCGATGATCGCGCCGGCGTGTCCCATGCGTTTGCCAGGAGGGGCGGTTTGCCCGGCGATGAACGAGACGACCGGCTTGGTCATCTTGGCAGAGATATATTCAGCTGCTTTATCTTCATCCGTACCACCGATCTCGCCGATCAAGACGACCTTTTCCGTCCGGGCGTCGTGCTCGAACATTTCCAGGACATCGATGAAGTTGGTCCCGTTCACGGGATCGCCACCGATACCTACACAGGTCGACGCTCCCATGCCGAGAAGTTTCAGGGCATAGAGAACTTCGTAGGTCAACGTGCCGGAGCGCGAGACCACGCCCACATTGCCGGGAATGGCAATATCGCCGGGGATGATGCCAACTTTCGATTCGCCGGGCGTTAACATACCGGGACAGTTCGGTCCGATCAGGCGAACTCTCTTGTGATCCAAATAATTGCGTACGCGCATCATATCCTGGACAGGGACCCCTTCGGTGATGCATACGATCAGGGGAATGCCTGCGTCCGCCGCCTCGAACATCGCGTCGGGCGCGAAACGAGCCGGGACGAAGATTACCGAGCAATTTGCGCCCGTCGCATCCACTGCGAGTTTCACCGAGTCAAAGACCGGCACTTTACCATCCAAAACCCATTCGCCGCCTTTGCCAGGTGTCACACCGGCAACAACATTGGTGCCGTAAGCCACCATCTGTGTTGTGTGGAATAAACCCTCATTTCCGGTAATGCCCTGCACGAGAAGGCGCGTATTTTTATTGATGAGTATGCTCATTGTTTTATCCCTTCGCGGCTGCGACGGCTTTTCTTGCCGCGTCTGCCAGCGTTTCTGCGGTGATCATGTTGGCATTTTCGAGCAGTTTGCGTCCTTCTTCGGCGTTCGTTCCCACCAGGCGGATTACCATCGGCACCTTGGGCTTGACGTCCTCCATGGCAGTCAAAATACCGCGTGCGACTTCATCGCCGCGCGTAATTCCTCCGAAGATATTGAACAGAACAGCCTTCACATTCGGATCCGATAGGATAATGCGCATTGCCGCAGCCACTTTATCCGCGCCCGCGCCTCCGCCGATATCCAGGAAGTTGGCGGGCTCGCCACCGAACAGCTTGACAATATCCATGCTGGTCATTGCCAGTCCTGCACCGTTGACCATGCAGCCGATGTTGCCATCGAGCTTGATGAATGATAAGCCATGCCGCCGCGCTTCCGTTTCGGCCGGTGCTTCCTCATCTATATCACGCATCTCGGCAAGCTCACTGTGACGGAAGAGCGCGTTGTCATCCAACATCATCTTGCCATCCAACGCAATCAGACGTTTATCTTTTGTGATCACCAGTGGATTGATTTCCGCCAGGGTTGCATCAGTTTCCAGATATGCGCGCCACAAGCCGGAAGCGATCTTGCTGAAATCCCGCCAGAACTCGCGCGGCAGGTCGATGGATGCGGCGATGTCGCGCGCCTGATAATCGCGTAATCCCAATAATGGATCGATGTGCACTTTGACGATCTTCTCCGGCGTCGTCGCCGCGACCTCTTCGATATCCACGCCGCCCGCTGCGGAGGCGATCATGACCGGTTTCTTGGCGGCACGGTCGTTCGTGATCGAGAAATAGATCTCATGCTCGATCATGGCGGCTTCATCCACCAGCACCTTACGAACCGGCAGACCTTTGATGTGCATCGCCAGGATCTGGCCGGCAAATTCACCTGCTTCGTCTGAATTCTTGGCAACCCGGACGCCGCCCGCTTTTCCACGTCCGCCTACTAATACCTGCGATTTAATAACAACGCGGCCACCCAGTTCCTCGGCGATGTGTTTCGCCTCCTCTGCGGTAGCCGCTACCCGTCCCTTCGGAATGGGAATTCCATACTTTGCGAAAATTGTTTTCGATTGATACTCATGCAGTTTCATGTATCGTCCCTTGTCGTTCAGAGATTAGAGCGAGAAGATTATACCACCCGAGATTCATAGGCTCCGCGCCCTTCCTGCAGTGCTCTTGCATGCTCACAAAAAGCAAAAATAGGTCTGTCGTGTGTGTGGCAGCATGCCATACCGTAAACACTTCGGCAATATCACTTGCCCGGCTTTATCCGTTATATTTTATGGTATCCTCTTAAGTCCGTATGAAACATTTAATCCGTATACGAACATTTCTGAAGCCGTATCTTTGGCAGATTCTGGCGACCCTGCTCATGCTGCTTGTGATGACGGGTCTTAGCCTGTTCGTGCCACGCATTATCCAATCCGTGATTGACCGGGGTCTGGCACGCGGGCAAACCAGGCACCTGATTAATTCATCGCTGCTCCTGCTCGGATTGGGGTTGGGGTCGGCTGTCTTAAATTTGGGCAACCGCTATCTTTCCGAATGGATCGCGGCGCGGGTGGGTTACGATCTGCGCAATCGCATGTATGACCACATCCAGTACCTGCCGTTTTCCTATCACGATCACGCTCAAAGCGGACAGCTCATCTCACGTTGTATCGAAGATGTCCGCGCGATAGAGCGATTTGCCGGCGGTTCGGTGGCGGACCTGGTGCGGTTTGTCTTTCTTACGATCGGAATTCTCTACATTATGCTCACGGACAATGTCCGTCTTGCGGCGGTCGCGCTCCTGCCGATGATTCCACTAATTGTAATGACCTCTAACTTTGGAACGAAGATCGGAAAGCTGTTTTTCAATGTGGATAACGCCGTGGGAGATGTCTCCAACCGGCTGCAGGAGAATGTGGTCGGCGTACAGGTCGTCCGTGCCTTTGCACGCGAAGACTATGAGATCAAGCGCTTCGAGATCGCGAACAAGCAAGTGTTCAAGACATGGGTGTATGTGATCGACGAGTGGTCGAAAATCATGCCCACCACAAACTGGTTGACCGCCGCCAGCATTATTCTCATTTTATGGTTTGGCGGCCAAATGGTCATGGACGGCACATTGACCGTTGGGGCGATCGTGGCGTTCAACGCCTATATCCTGATGCTGGCAGAGCCGGCACAGCAGTTGACGGGTCTAGTCAACGCCGGCGGCGAAGCGGCCGCAGGTGCGCAGCGCGTCTTTGAAGTGCTGGACACGGAACCTGCGATCCAATCACCGGACGAGGCGATCACGTTGACAAACCTGCGCGGAGCTGTGGAATTCAAAAACGTCGGGTTGAAATATCAGGACGAAAAAACGGCTTCCTTAAGCGGCATCAATTTGCATGTCGAACCGAATCGCATCGTGGCACTGATCGGCACCACCGGGTCGGGCAAGACGTCATTTGTGAATCTGATCCCGCGCTTTTACGACGTGACCGAAGGCTGTGTGGAAGTAGATGGCGTTGACGTCCGCAAATGGGACCTGGTCGCGCTGCGCAAACAGATTGGTCTTGTGTTACAAACTTCTCTTCTGTTTTCCGATACCATCAAAGCAAACATCGCTTATGGTCGCCCCGATGCAACAATGGACGAGGTCGTTGCTGCGGCAAAAGCGGCGCAAGCCCATGAATTTATCGAAGGGTTTACAAATGGATATGACACGATTGTGGGCGAGCGCGGTGTGACTCTTTCCGGTGGACAGCGCCAGCGGGTGGCGATTGCCCGGGCGTTGTTAATGAACCCGCGCATTCTCATCCTGGATGACTCTACGTCCTCCGTAGATACACAAACGGAAAAGCTCATCCAGGCCGCGCTGGACACTTTGATGGAAGGACGCACAACGTTTGTGATCGCTCATCGTCTCTCCACGGTCCGACGCGCCGACATAATCCTTGTCATGGAGGCGGGTCGCATTGCGGAACGCGGTACCCATGAAGAGTTGCTCGCCCGCGGCGGCTTGTACAAAGAAATCCACGATTTACAGTTAATCGACCATGCCACATTTGCTGAAGCGACGGAAGTCGTGGAAGAAGAGAAAGTGCTTCCGAATAAGGAGCACGAGCTCTAACAAAAGGTCTATGACGACAAAAATTGTTCCACCTGCATTTATCACTCAATCAGAAGAAGCCTATGACAAGGGTTACGATCCGAATGTCGCTCGCGGTTTATTGCGATTCCTCAAGCCCTATCGCGGCCAGATATTGCTTTCGCTCCTATTTATGATCATCGTGACCGCCGCCGGTGTCGCAGGTCCGTACTTTGTCAAGCTCGCCATTGACGAAGGAATTGGCAACCACAATCTCGTTGCCTTGCGCAACATTGTGTTGTCTTACTTTGTTGTAGCGGGAATCCAGCTCATCACAAATATTGCCCGCGTGCGAATCATGTCACGTGTGGGACAGCACATTCTCTACGACGTGCGCACAGCAATGTTCGATCATTTGCAAAAACTGTCGTTAAGTTTTTATAACCGTTACAGTGTGGGTCGGGTCATCACGCGTGTTATCAATGATGTGGGAACCCTGCGCGAGTTTGTCACCTGGGCAGTATTGGCGATTGTCCGGAATAGTTTGGCGATCATTGGGACGCTGGTTGCGATGCTATCACTGGATTTGCGCCTCTCACTTCTGACATTCACGGTGCTGCCCCTGATGGTCCTCGCCACGATGATTTTTCGGCGTACGGCGCGGCGCAATTATCGTAAAGTGCGCGCTGCCGTTTCGTGGACGAACTCAGTGCTGGCGGAAAACGTCAACGGTGTGCGGGTTGTGCAGGCGTTTTCGCGCCAGGCGCACAATTACCAGAATTTCAGCGGTTACGTGAATCGCTATTATCTGGAGACCAGTCTGGATGCTGCTCGGGTGGCTTCCGTGTTCACACCGGTCGTGGATGTGCTGGGAGCCATTGCCACCGCGCTGGTTGTCTATATCGGCGGGACGGCCGTCCTGGGTGAGTCGATCACAGCCGGTGTCTTGATCGCCTTTGTGTTGTACATCGATCGTCTGTTCGACCCGATCCGGGATCTCAGCCGGCGCTTTGATACGCTGCAGTCCACCATGGCAGGTGGCGAACGGATTCTGGAATTACTCAATACCCCGGTCGAAGTTCAAGATACAGCCGAGGCGGGCGAAATGAGACCGATTGTCGGTGCCGTGCGATTCGAGAACGTCGCCTTTCATTATTCGGATGATCCGACCCTGGTGCTCGATGGGATCGATCTGGAAGTGGAAGCCGGTCAAACAGTGGCGCTCGTCGGCGAGACCGGCGCAGGCAAGACCACAATCGTGAAACTGCTTGCCCGGTTCCATGAC
>JBKPQD010000193.1:0-4543 GCA_046733915.1 Chloroflexota bacterium | reverse complement strand
GGGCTGACCGGCGGTGCGCTTTTAGGAGCGGATACTTTCGTTCGGAATTGTGTAGCGTTATTGCGGGCAACATCTCGCAGCGCGTCGGTCATATCGACTGCGCTGGAATAGCGATCCTGTGTGTTCTTTGCCATCGCGGTCTGGATGATGGTATCCATCCCTTCGGGCAGCTTCGGATTCGCATGCAGAACATGCGGAACGGGATCCGTAATATGCTTGATCGCAACACCCATCGGTGTATCGGCTTCATACGGCTGTCTGCCGGTGACCATTTCATATAGAATAATACCGAGGGAATAAATATCGGCGCGGCCATCGATTTCATCCCCTTGCGCCTGTTCAGGTGCCATATAGGCAGGCGTGCCGATAATCGCACTGCCGGTCACGTTGCCGGCCTGTGCTTGGGTTAGCTTAGCAATGCCGAAATCGGAAATATAAGGATTATCTCTTCGATCGAAAAGGATATTACTGGGCTTGATGTCGCGATGGATAATGCCTTTGGAGTGCGCCTCGTCGAGGCCCGGAGCGATGATACCTAGGATACGGGCGGCCTCGTCCACGGTCATGATGCCAGCCTTGATGCGTTCGGAGAGAGAGCCGCCGGTCATATAGCGCATGACGAAATAGGGCTGTCCATCCGACTCGCCGACGTCATAAACCGGAACAATAGCGGAATGTTCGAGCTGGGCGATGATCTTGGCTTCGCGCTCAAAGCGCAGACGGAATTGTGGGTCGGCGTGGAGCAGCTCGCGCGGCAAAACTTTGACGGCAACCTCGCGTTCAAAGCGCGGATCGTATACCCGATAGACCGTCGCCATCCCGCCCCGGCCCAACTCGGACTTGACTTCATAGATGCCAATTTTTTCCGGTTGCATAGTGTTCTTAGCGCTCCGTCAAGCTCAAGCTGGACAATAATGTAGGCAACGTGTCGCATCCATCCGCTTACCGGTCTGCCTGGTCCAAGTACTAGTAGTATACCTATGCTAAAGTATGAGCGCAAGCATTGCACATGACAACTTAGTAATGAAGCGAATCGGCGGGAATCGTATGAAACAAATACGGAGTTTTTCCGTCTTTAAAGTAAGCGTGGAAACGCGCAGGCCGGGATTGCGTAGATTAAATGCTAATAATTGGCACTCCCGAGTGAACGGATGTCCAAAAACACCTGTAAGAACTGTAGGGCGATGGTCATCCATTCGTAAGGTTTGAAAAACTCCTTTTATGGTATATTGGCGGCACTATGGACGAAAAAATTACAATTATTGAAGGTCCTCCCCCTGTTTTTGAAGCTGTAAATGACGGCTGGGCATTGGGCTTGAACGAAAGTTCGCAGCTGTCGGTCCCTGCACTGACCCGCTTGCGGACGTTTAACGGACCGGCACTTGTGGAGCGTTGTTACCGGGCCTGGAGTACACAAACGCCCATTCTCCTGCATTATCGCAATGATATGGGTGTCGAGCAGGCGGCTCCGATTCTGGCGGCTCGAAATGTGGAAACGCCCGACGGGCAAATACTCCTGCTCTGGGTGTATCTCGACCACGACAAGGTGGAGTATGAGCTCGATAAAGGGGATGACGAAGCAGATGAAGACAATTTAGAATAGACAAAAGACCGGACGAAAGTCCGGTCTTTTCACACTTTTCGCTGATCTTCATCATATTGACGAGTTTTTGACTCTCGTGATAAGGTTAAGATGTAAGACATTTACTGGGTAATTTTCATGAATATGTGTTCGACATAACCCGAATTGAAAGCGGGCACCCGTCCTGGGCTGCCCGCTTATATTTTCTCTAAACTCAACACTCTTTCAAGGAGAAACTCGATGGCAGGACAAATCAATGCTTTTGAAATGGCGCAAAAACAATTCGACGGTGTCGCTGAATTGCTCAAACTTGACCCCGGGGTCCGCGAAGTTTTGCGCTGGCCCATGCGGGAATACTCCTTCCGGATTCCGATCCGGATGGATGATGGAAGCATCTGCGTGTTCCAGGGCTTCCGCGTTCAGCACAACGATGCACGCGGTCCCAATAAGGGTGGTATTCGCTTCCATCCGGCCGAAACATTCGATACGGTGCGTGCCCTGGCGACCTGGATGACATGGAAATGCGCTGTGGCGGATATTCCCTTGGGTGGCGGCAAGGGTGGCGTGATCTGCGATCCCTCTGCGCTTTCCTCCAACGAAAAGGAACAGATCTGCCGGGGCTGGGTCGACGTGATGTGGAAGAATATCGGTCCTCGCAATGACGTGCCCGCGCCGGATGTTGGTACCACTCCACAGATGATGGGCTGGATGATGGACGAGTATTCCCGCCTCGTCGGGCAGTACACACCCGGTGTGTTCACCGGCAAGCCCCTCGGTGGCGGTGGCTCGGAAGGCCGCACAGAAGCAACTGGCTATGGTGTCATTTATACGGTCCGTGAAGCCTTGAAGCACCTCAAAATGGACGCAAAGAAGACCGTTGCGGCGATCGAAGGCTTTGGTAATGTGGCGCAATATGCGGCGATCGGTTTTGTGGAACAGCTGGGCGGCAAAGTTGCCTGCGTATCCTGCTGGGACCGCCATGAGAAGAAGTCCTTTACATACAGCCATAAGCAAGGCGTGGATCCCCGCTTCCTGCTTACCATCGTGGACCAGTACGGAACCATTGACCGGAAAGCTGCGGAAGAAGCCGGCTATGTCATCGAAGATGGCGATGCCTGGATCGGCAAGGAAGCCGATGTATTAATTCCGGCCGCAATCGAGGGTCATGTCAACGGCGATACGATCCAGAAGATATCGAGCCGTGTTCGGCTCGTGGCAGAAGGTGCCAACGGTCCGTGCACCCCGGAGGCGGATGAATTCTTCAAGTCGAACAAGATCTTCAACATCCCCGATTTCCTCTGCAATGCCGGTGGCGTGACAACCTCCTACTTCGAGCAGGTCCAGAATGATATGAACTTCTACTGGACAAAGAACGAAGTTCTCGAGAAACTAGACACCAAGATGACGAATGCGTTCCATGGCGTCCTCGAGACCAGCGAAAAAGAAGGCGTGTACATGCGCGATGCAGCGTATATGGTCGCAATCTCTCGTGTAGTCAAGGCAATGGAACTGCGCGGCTGGCTGAATGCTTCGTGGTAATTTTGTAAGTAATAATTTGTCATGGAAAAGGATGCAACCACAATGGTTGCATCCTTTTTATTTACTTCTCAGCCGGTCATTGATTCCGTCGGATTAATCTTTATGTGCTTCGAGGCAAATGACGCCCTGTGTACCGACAACTGCATCGTGGACAATACCGGCTGGTAAATCGAGCCGGTCGCCCGCTTTGAGAGTTAGCTGCTTTCGGAGCTCAGGCAAGCCAAACGTAATGCTGCCCTGCACAACATAGATGACTTTATTGTACGAGTGTGAGTGTGCGGAATAGACATCATACGGACCGTTCGACCACGCGTAGGGGCGTAGCCCCTCGTCCGACATGAGTCGCCACAGCGTGGATTGAGTCGGGGGATTGGAATCGGCCCAAGGCGTGATGAGAGGCGAGTTCATAGCTTTTCCATCAACTCGATCCGATTTCCAAATGGGTCAAAGACATGCGCGCGCTGATATCCATCCAGCGGCGGTTGGGATGTGTCCGTCTCATATCCTGCCGCCTGAACTGTCGCGATCAACGCATCTAGATCCTTGACGATGAATGCGGGATGCGCCTTGCGCGCAGGCTTGAAATCTGCCTCGACACCGAGATGCAGCTGCGCCTGCTGCGACTGGAACCACGCGCCGCCGCGTTTTGCAAGCTCGGCAGGCTTTGGAATTTCAATAAAGCCCAGCACATCGACGTAAAAGGCACGCGCCTTTTGTTCTTCACCGGCTGGCATGGCAATTTGAACGTGGTCAATCGAAAGAATAGTCATGGTTCATCTTATCGGACGGAATGTCAATCCGCCTTATGGCTCCATGGGATAGCCTGCATCGATCCAGGATTGCAAACCGCCATGGATGGCGCTGACATGGTTATAGCCATTTTGCAAGAGGACAAACGCCGCACGGGCGCTCGTGTGTTCTTGGTATCAGGTACAGTAGGTGATGATCCATTGTTCTTTATCGAGTTTCAAGCTGGTCGGGTCGTTCTCGATCTCTACCAAGGGAATGGAAATCGCGCCTTTAATATGACTTTCTGCGTAGGCTTCCACACTACGCACATCCACGATGACCGCCGCGCCGCTTTGTAAGGCGGTCCATGCCACGTCGGGAGGAACCCGCTCGACCTGCGCTTCGCTTAGGGGCAGGTTATTCGGCGTAGCAGCAGAGGTCGGCTCGACAATGACCGTCAGCTCGGGAATAACGGTGGGCGGTAGGGGTGTTGACGTCGGCTGCGGTGTCGGCGCAACATAATTGCACGCTACTGCAGCAAGGAGTAAGATTGCGACGGGGAGTAAAAATTTTGCTTTTGACATATCTCTTTAGTAAAGAATAAAGACGTACGCAAGCTCAAACGTGTTTACCTGTGTACGTGCAATCCTCAGGCCAGCTTATACCTCAGCATATCGGTCCACGCGCTTGCCG
>JBKPQD010000192.1:0-2794 GCA_046733915.1 Chloroflexota bacterium | reverse complement strand
ATGTCTCGTGGGCTCGGAGATGTGTATAAGAGACAGGTGTACCAAAGATATCCCAAGGGACCCTTTTCGGTGTACTCTTGCAAGAGCTTATCCCACACATCTCCGCCATACCAGGGTACCAGGTAATCGTTGAAGTAAAAATAAGCCCAAGCCATGGAGACCAACAGCATCAACATACCGATCGTATTGAATTGTTCCGCGCGGATGAAGTACTTGTAATGCTTCATCGTCGAACGGAGCAGGAACAGAACGATGGCGACGGCAGCCATGCCAGAGTGCAAAGCACCGATCACAAAGTAGGGACCAAAGACCGTGGAACTCCACCCAGGGCGGGACGCCATCGCAAAGTCCCAGGACACGATCGTGTGCACTGAGAACATGACCGGGATGATCGCGAAGGCAAAGATGTTCATCGCGGTGGTCAGATTTTTCCACTCACCCTCGGTACCACGGAAACCTAATGCTAAGATACGATAGAAAACCTTCCGCCAGCCGCCTTCGGCGCGGTCGCGCGCCATGGCGAGATCGGGAATCAGCGGCAGGAATAAATACATGGTGCTGCACAAGAGATAGGTTGTGATTGCCATCAAGTCCCACATCAATGGCGAGTGGAAGTCAGGCCAGATTTGCCGTTCATTCGGAATGGGAAACATCCAGTATGTGACCCAGACGCGTCCCAGATGCATAAAGACGCTGAATCCAGCCTGCACCAGGCCAAACGTTGTCATCAATTCCGCCGCCCGCGTGAATGGCCGGCGAGACTCGACTTTCAATACCCGCAGAATGGCAGAAATAAATGTTCCTGCATGACTGATACCGATCCAAAAAACGACGTTGACCAGGAACACACCCCAGTAATCCGGGCGCAGCACCCCAGCCGTGCCCTGTCCGACCATAATCAGGATATACCAGTCATAGCCCAGTGTAATGACAACGATGGCAGCCAGCACAATCGTGACAACCCAGAAGATGGGACTGGTCTCATGCATCGCTTCCATCACCATGGCGTTCATTTGTCCGCGCGGCAGCGGGTCGTGCATTAAACGTTCACGCGGGTCTTCATGCTCTTCCGCGTAAGGACGCGTAAGTGGTCTCGTAACTGTCGCCATTACACGCCTCCCTTCAAATAGGTAATCCGTGGCATCGTCCGTACTTCTTCCAGGGCATGGTAGGCGCGGCTCGGATTTGCAGCCGCGATCTGATTGACGAGTGAGTCAGGCTGATCCAGCCGACCGAAGGTGATTGCATTCGTCGGGCAGGCTTGCGCGCAAGCGGTCGTGAACTCGCCATCGCGCACATCCCGACCTTCCGACTTGGCTTTATCCTCCGCTTTATGGATGCGCTGGATGCAGAACGTGCATTTCTCCATGACACCACGTCGGCGCACGGTGACATCCGGATTCGCGTGATTGTGGAGAGTGACCAATTCCGGATGCACGCGCTCGTCGTTGTAATCAAGCCAATTGAACGCACGCACCTGATAGGGGCAGTTATTGCCACAGTAACGTGTGCCCACGCAACGGTTATAGACTTGCAAATTGAGATCTTCCGATAAGCTATGGACCGAGGCATAGACCGGGCAGACCGGTTCGCAGGGTGCATTATGACAGTGCTGGCAGAGCATCGGCTGGAACGGGGTCATCTTGACCTCCGGGTATTCCTTGCTCGCCCACAAGCGCTCGATGCGGATCCACTGCATGTAGCGGCCGTAGCCTGCATCCTCTTCACCCACAACCGGAACATTATTTTCCATCGAGCAGGCCGCCACACAGGCCTGGCAACCCGTGCAAAGATCCTGGTCGATCACCATGCCCCAGCGTCCCACCGGTCCTTCTTCCTGAGCTTGATTCACCACACCAGATATTTCTAATTGACTGGACATAAAGCTCTCCTATTTTTCCTGAGTAAATCCGTAAACGCCCAGCTTGCCTTCCATACGGGCTAATTCGCGCTTCTTGCCTGTTTTCTCGACCTTGACTTTCATGCCTGCATAGGCAAGATCACCGGCTTCGTTGAAGTGAGCGCCGAGAAGATCAGCCGGATTGACACCGCGCCCCTGAGCATAGATGCCGTAGGCAGTGTGACCTTGGCCAAATGGCATGGCGATCGTATCTGGACGAATCCCTGGATACTTGTAAACAGAGGCTTCTACCGCCCCGGCTTCACTCGTAATCCGCACGATATCATCGTCATCGATGCCCATTTCTTCGGCAGTCTTCGGATTGATCTCCACCCACGTATTCCACATGACGGTCGTGGTGGGGTCGGCGAGCTGTTGCAGCCAGGGTTTGTTCGCACCCGCTTCACCGAGCGTTGGCGAGACAAATGGGTAAAAGAAGAACTCACCCTCCCCGGCAAATTCTGCGGCAGCAACCTGGGAATTCTGGCTGGGTGTTCCGCTAGCACCCGGAGTTGCCAGATCGGCGCCTTTTCTCCACCAACCTCCATGCTGCTGGAAGTAAGCGGCGAAGGTGTTGATCTCCGGCGCAACGAACGAGCCATCCGTCTGAGAGATCAAGCCGGAGAGCTTGTTTTGAATGTATGCCACTTCGTCGGTGAAGGGTAATGCCTGTGCAGTCTGGTCACCGGCTGCTCCGGAGGCGGCGATCAGTACGTCCGCAGTCGAGCGCGTATCATAAAACGGAGAGACCACCGGCTGCAAACCGGACAGCACAGATTGGTTCGAGCCCATCGATCGCTGGTAGCCCCAGGATTCCAATCCATGATGATCGGGGAAAATGTAATCGGCCTGGACGGCGGTCTCATCGGGGAAAGTGGCAAACGAAATAACCGT
>JBKPQD010000191.1:0-1023 GCA_046733915.1 Chloroflexota bacterium | reverse complement strand
GAACGGATTGCCTCCGCGCGTTCCCGTCCACCTTCGAGCTTGACAGCATCCATCCCGCCTTGTTGCAGGAAACGGCCTGCATTACGTGTCGCTTCCTCCACCGACACTTGATAGGACATAAAAGGCATATCGCCAATCAGGAGGGCGGTCTTGGCGCCGCGTGCAACGGCGCGACAGTGATGGAGCATTTCTTCCATGGTGACAGGTAAAGTATTCTCATAACCGAGCACGACCATCGCCAGCGAATCCCCCACAAGAATGGAATCGATGCCGGCTCGATCCACAGCCATCGCAGTGGGATAGTCGTAGGCGGTCAGCATAGTGATTGGCTCACCACGCTCCTTCTTTTGGCGATAGGTAAGCGTCGTTACTTTTTTGCGTGTGGGCACGCTGGCAGAAATGGGGGCAGGTGTAGACATGGTATCCTCCGAAATGGTAGGAGCCGTTTGGTGCGGTCGTCCCCTGATCGCCGCGCTTTGACAGCTTTTAGATATTGCCGTCGCGTTCACACAACGCGGATACGCGCGGCACGCTGATTATTCCATAGAACTCGTTTTTCGGATATACCAAAATGAATAAACGTTTCGTAGGAATAATATTTTCCAGACGGATTCGTTGTAAATCGTTGAATGTATGAGATAAGAGGCAGTATAATATTTTTAATACGATTTCCATGCAACCCCGCTCAGGACTTCGTAGCGCGAAGGGGTTTGCAGGGACAAAAAAGAGGAGAAAATTATGAGAAGAATGTTTGGCTTTTTGATCGGTCTTACGGTCGGCGGACTGGTGGGCTCAACAATCGCCTTATTAATGGCCCCAGAATCCGGTGACCAATTGCGCTCAGAACTTCGTTTGCGCGGAGACGGCTTCTTCAACGAAGTTCGTCACGCTGCCGATGAACGCCGGATCGAATTGCGTCAGCGCCTCGAAACGATGCGGACGTCGCGGCTCGAGGAATAAATATGCTATTATTACGAACGGGTTCCCCTGTTATCCTAAAACTTTGCTGTAAAATTCCTCCAC
>JBKPQD010000190.1:0-6384 GCA_046733915.1 Chloroflexota bacterium | reverse complement strand
TCGCCGATGGCTTCCGCCGATAAATCTTTGCCGAAGCCCGACTGCTTAAAGCCACCATGGGGTGTTTCCGAGGCTAAGGGCAGATGATCGTTGATCCAAACGGTACCAAATTCCAGCTGGGAGGAAAGCCGCATTGCCCGTCCGATATCCCTGGTGAAGACCGATGCAGCGAGACCGTATAGCACATCATTGCCCTTACTCAACGCCTCCGCCTCATCGGCAAACTCCTGCACGGTGACAACCGGTCCGAACACTTCGTTTTGCACGATTTCCCAATCCTGTCCCACATCGGTGAGCACGGTGGGTTCGTAATAATAACCGTTCTCAAATCCGGAAGGCACCGCACCGCCGGTGAGGACTTTTGCACCCTGTGCCTTCGCGCGCTCGACAAAGCCAGAGACGCGTTCACGGTGGGTGTTGGAAATCAACGGACCCATTTGCACGCCTTCGTCGAATGGCAGTCCGAGCTTTACATTCTTCATCGCTTCGACAACGGCTTCCCGCATCTCTTTCGCTTTGCCCTTCTCTACATACAGACGCGTGGCGGCTGTGCAGTCCTGACCGGTATTCATGGTGGCTGCCATCGACGCTTTTGCAGCCACCAGCTCCGGATCCGCATCGTCGAAGACAATAAATGGCGCCTTGCCGCCCAGCTCCAGATGGACACGCTTGAGCGTATCGGCTGCCGTCTTCATGATCTTTTTACCCGTGGCTGTGGACCCCGTCAGGCTGATCATGCGCACATCGGGATGTTCCACCAGCGCCTGGCCTGTGTCGTTGCCGCCGGAGATCACGTTGACCACGCCGTCCGGGATGCCCGCCTCCTGGATCAGCTCGGCAAGCATCAAGGTCGTCAGCGGTGTACCCGGCGCCGGCTTCAAGACGATCGTGCAGCCTGCCGCGAGGGCGGGCCCCATCTTCCAGGCAGCCATCATCAAGGGATAGTTCCAGGGCGCGATCTGCCCGACCACACCGACCGGCTCGCGGCGATAGATCGACGTATAACCGGTCATGAATTCGCCTGCATGCGAGCCATGTGTGTCGCGCGCTGCACCGGCAAAGAAACGCAAATTGTCTATGGCGAAGGGAATATCACCGGCCATCGTGACGTATTGGAACGGTTTGCCGGTGTTCTCCGATTCCACTTTGCCGAGCGCTTCTGCATTGGCTTCGATCAAATCGGCGAGTTTCCAGATCGCCTTCGAGCGCTCGCCCGGTGATTTCTTCGACCAGCGTCCATCATAAAAAGCGGTCTTGGCGGCTTGCACGGCGGAGTCCACATCTTCCCGACTCGCATCGATGACCTCGGCAATCTCCTTGCCGGTAGCCGGGTCTTCGATCGACATCGGCTTCCCACCTTTTGTGTCTTCCCATTTGCCATCGATCCAAAGCTTGTAATTCATTTCACCTCCGGCGATTCTAGTCGTTCAATCGAATCGCGACCATTTGAATATTGGTCATATCTTCCATCGCAAACTTAACACCCTCGCGCCCCAAACCACTCTGACGATTTCCACCATATGGCATATGATCCGCCCGGAAATTCGGGGTGTCGTTCACAATGACACCGCCAAAGTTCAAGCGCTTCACGGCTTTAAACATGCGGTCGATGTCCTTCGTGAAGACGCCAACTTGCAAGCCAAATTTTGTGTCATTGGCTTGCTGCAAGGCAGACTCAAAATCGTCGCTGGAAATGATGGACGCCACCGGAGCAAAGGCTTCCTCCGCGACGACCTTCATCGTATCGCGGACCCCGGTCAGCACCGTTGGAAAATATACGCTTCCATCGCGTTTGCCCCCTGTCAGGACAGTTGCGCCATCCGCCTGTGCCTCATGGACCCAGTCTTCGATGCGGTCTACTTCCTTTGTGTCGATCATCGGTCCGACATCCACGCCTTCATCGAGCGGATCGCCAACCACCATCGCTTCGGTGGCCCGGACGAATTTCTCGGTCAGCGGTTCATACACCTGTTTCTGAGTGTAAATACGCTGGACTGAGATACAAACCTGGCCAGAATTATAGAATGCACCGACCGCACAGCGTTTGGCAACAAAATCGAGATCGGCATCTGGTGCGACGACGACGGGGGAGGTATTCCCCAATTCCAGCGTGACCTTTTTAATTCCAGCCACAGAGAGAATATGGCGACCAACGTCCGGCGAGCCGGTGAACGTGATCTTATCCACCCGTGGATCGGTGGCCAGCCATTCGCCCACAGTTCCACCCGACCCGACTACTAAATTGATTGCTCCGGCCGGTAAACCTGCATCCATGAGAATTTGACATAACTTGACGGCAGCCAGCGGAGTGGTCGTTGCCGGTTTCAAAACGAGGGTATTGCCGGACGCAAGGGCAGGTGCCACTTTATGGGCGACCAGGTTGAGTGGAAAGTTGAACGGGCTGATCGCCGCGATCACCCCAACGGGACGGCGCGTCCAAAAACCGACGTAACCTTCCCCTGCGGGCACCGCATCTAAAGGCACGGTCTCGCCATGCATTCGTTTTGCTTCTTCGGCAGCAATCGTAAATGTACTGATTGCCCGGTCTACTTCGGCGCGCGCAAACTTCAGTGCCTTGCCCGCTTCCGCCGCGATGGTCTTTGCCAGATCATCATAGCGTTCGCGCAGGAGAGCAGCTGTGCGTAGTAAGATCTCGGCGCGCTTATAGGAAGGCATATCCGCCATCACATCTTCTGCGCGCTCGGCGGCATCGATGGCACGATCCAGATCATCGCGGCTGGCCGTCGGCAGAACGCCAACCGTCGAACCGCTATATTTATTTTTGACTTCGAGCGGATTTCCGCTGCCAACCCATTGACCATCGATCAATAATTTATATTCCACGAATTCCTCTTGTATCACTGCATTACGCGGGTAGATATTCCGTGGCCCATTCGATATCCAGCTTCTTCAAGCTGTCGGCGGTCGGAGTACCGTTTGAGTCAAAGCCTGCCAGCTGGTAGTACTGCTCGATGGCAGAATCGACTTCCTCGTGAGTCAGAGCGATACCTGCCGTCGGGCCGCTGCCTTGTAATTGTTTGAAAAATTTCTTCGGCAGTTTGTCGTCTTTGCGGCCGAATCCCTCACGGGCATTGAACGTCCGGAAGAGGTGCAGACGCCGCTCGCCGACAGCCATGAGCTCGTCGACGGTCATATCCCATCCTGTGACGGCGCGAATCATTTCGACGGTCTCAGCAGGACCGTAAAGCGTCCATGCCGGACCATAGACAAACTGGCACAGCTCCGCCGAATCGAGCATCGAATAGAACACCTCGGTAAGATAAGCAAAGCGAACCTTCTCCGGTGTGAGGCTGTAACCGGGCTGAGGCTCACGGAGGCCGATCATCTTGAGACGGTTGAGATTGAGGTCGGCAACGCCTTCTTCATAATACGGGTCATGCTCTGAGGATTGGTGATCGGCGCCAAACGGATTGACCGCGTAGATCAAGCTCAGCGAGCGCTTGGCTTGTGGCATATGCGCGGGGGCTTCGGATCCTTTGACCGTGATCAAACACTCCTCGGCGCCGTTGCCCCAGATTTGTGCAGCGCGCTCCGAGCCTTGACTCAACACTTTGCCTAACGGGCCTTCCGCTTTCACCATCAGTTCCAATACATGAAGCATCGCATCAGGGTCGCCGAATTTCAGCTCCAAGCCGCCGGTCTGCTCTTTCGTGATAATGCCCTTCTCGTAACACTCCATTGCAAACGCGATGGTCGCCCCGGCAGCAATCGTGTCTACGCCATATTCGTTGCAAATCTGGTTCGCCTTGGAAACCGCCGCCAGGTCAGAGATGTCACAGTACGAGCCGAATGTGCCAAGGGTCTCATATTCGGGTCCGCCATATTTTGGGTCAACTTTATAGGCGCCCTCCTTGATCTCCACGACCCGCTTGCAGCGCACTACACACGCATAGCAAGTATCGCGCTCCTTCAAAATCGTTTCGACCATGCGCGAGCCGCCGATGTCTTCGCAGTGCTGGAATTGGCCTTCGTTATAGTTATGTGTGGGGAGAGAACCAATCGTATTTTGGAACACGACAACCGTCGCTGTCCCTTCTGCAGCAAGGCCCGGCATATCGGGATTATCAGGCAAAATCTTAGGACCCGATTTGTTCAACGCAGCAAGCGCTTTCGGATCGGCGATTTGTACTTTTTTCGTACCGCGAGCCACAACAGCTTTTAGATTTTTGGACGCCATGACCAAGCCCATGCCGGTCCGCCCGTTGTGTCGGTTCGACATGGAAACCAGGGAAGAAAAGAGGACGCCGCGCTCGGCAGCCGGCCCGTGTTGTAGGATTTCGGCTTTCTTATCCACCTCTGCATGGATGATATCGTCCACTTCCCCGGTCGTCTTGCCCATCAAATGGGCAGCATCACGCAGCTCGGCATTGCCATTCACAATCGCAAGATAGACGGGCTTCGGCGATTTCCCCTTGATCACGATGCCGTCGAAGCCGGCGAATTTTAACTCTGCCGGGAAGAAGCCGCCGCTCTGCGAATCGCCGATCCCGCCGCTGATCGGCGACTTGGCATTCGCATTCAAGCGGCTCTGTCCCGAGATCGGCGCGCCGGTGGTCACACCTGCCATCAAGGTCAACACATTTTCTGGTCCCACGGGGTCTGCCCCCTTTGGCATCTCGCGCAGGATATAGTGCATCCCCATGGCGCTCCCCCCCATATATTTGCGGTAAAAAGCCTCGTCCGGCTCTTCGACCGTCAATTCTCCCTTTGTCAGATCGACGTGCAGGATTTTTCCGTTGTAACCGTACGGCATGAGATCCTCCTCCATTTGATGTGTTTCGATTATACGAGGGGGTCGGGCATCAGACAACCTGAGCTTTCCGAAATAGACAACGTGGACACTTCACGTGAGGGATTCTGCATCCCTCACTCTATTTTTTTGAACCGACGATTTTCGCTGTTAGAGAGGATTCGCTTGCTCTTTCGTCACTTCACGGATGCCATACGGAAAGCCGTATTCCGCCATTTTCTGCATGAACGGGATTGGCTCGAACGCCTCGGGACCCAGCACACCGCTTCCCTGCCATACACCATGCTGCAGCAAATCCATGGCAATGACCGCGCTGAACGCCGTCTGCGCCACCACCGCCTGGCAGCCCCAGGTCGACATGCAGGTCTGGTTATCCGCAACCTGATAAAGATAGACCTCGCGCGGCTGCCCATCCTTCCAGCCTTTGACCCACGTCCCGGCACACGTTTTGCCGTGCATCTTCTCCCCCAGGTGAGCCGGATCGGGCAAACAGGCAGCGACTACATCCCGCGGCGCTACCGGCACCCCCTTGACGTGGATCTTCTCCTTGTTGTCTAAGCCGAGCATATGGAGCGTTTTCAAGACGTTAATGAATTGTTCGCCCAATCCATACTTGAAGGTAACACGTTTCGCCTTGACCCAGCGCGGCACCAACAAAACTTCCTCATGTTCCACATTGACAACATCCATGGGACCGATGCCATCCGGGAACTCAAACGTTTCGTGCTCCGAGAAGGGTTCGGTGGTGAACCAGCCTTTCTCTTTCTCCCAGATCACCGGCGGATTCAAACATTCTTCGATTGTGGTCCAAATGGAAAAGTTGGGAGCAAACTCATAGCCATCGATGGTGATGTTTGCACCATCGCGGATACCAATTTCTTCGATCTCGTCAAAGAGATAATCCTGGGCGTAACGGGCAAAGACATCGGCCATGCCTGGCTCGACGCCAATGCCCACAAGGGCAAGCAAGCCCTTCGCTTCCCAGTCCTTTGCTTTGTTGAATTGGTAGTCACCTAATTTGATCCCCGGCTGGTGGAATGGATCATTCTGGTTTGGCTCTGACAACGTCATCGCCATGTCCAGGTAGATTGCGCCTACATTGTAGGCGGCCTCAAAAATCTGTTTGTTGAAAATCGGATCGACCGCGTTCATAATAAGATCAACATGATACTTGTTCGCCAGTGCTTCGATATGTTCCTGTTTACTGGCATCGATGTATTCAACAGGAAAACGATTCACATCCCCTAATTTTTTCTGCACTTCCGTGGCGCGATTCAGGTTGTAATCAGCCAGAATAAGCTGCTCCATCCAGCTCCGCGGCTTCGCTATTGCGGCAATTGCTTCGCCCACTCCCCCAACTCCGACGAGTAGTACTTTCATAAATCCTTTCTCCATTTGCATGGTGCCGCATCATTTGCTCTACTTTATGTTTGTTTTTCGCGTACGATTTCAATGAAAAGTAAAGTTCATGATGTGACAAACGGTAGTTTTATAACCCGCGCCAGGCGAGTTAGAGTAACACGTCCAAACGCTAAAACCGGTTTTTACAAATTCTCTCTTAACGGGATGTCATCCTGAGCGAAAGATCCCGAATATCATCCTCACCGGCGGTC
>JBKPQD010000189.1:0-2678 GCA_046733915.1 Chloroflexota bacterium | reverse complement strand
CTTTACATCCTTTCGCTCGGCGGAGTCATTACCGTCATTACTACCGCCTGGATCGTGATCGACACCATCCTCAACGCCGCGCTTGGGCAGGATATGTCGTTTAGCGAGTTCATCGGCAAAGTCGGTGGACCGACCTCGGTTGGTGTGCCGCTCGGCATGGTCTGGGCGTACTATGGAGATTGGCTCAACCGGCATATTGCCGCGGTCGGGGACCGCGTGCGTCAGGCGAGCATGAAGCGACTCTACAATTACATCTTATCCTTCATTGGATTGGTCGTTGCGTTTATTGGCGTAGCCGCCTTGCTTGGATTTGTAATCGATATTCTGACTGAATTTGGCATTTCGATTACGGACTCGATGCGTAACAATCTTGCCGCCTCCATTTCCTCGTTGATTGTGGGTCTACCACTCTGGTTGGTCATGTGGCGTCCTATGCAGACAGAGGCACTGGTGCAAGGCGAGATAGGCGATCACGCCCGCCGCTCTGTTTTGCGTAAAGCATATTTATACCTTGTGTTGTTCGGGTCCGTGATCGGTGGGATGGCAACTGCGGTGGGATTGGTCTACCAATTCATTCTTGTTATTTTGGGCGCTGGTGTCTCTGATTTCCTGAATACCTTTCTTAACCTGATCCAATTATTATTCCTGTTTGGTGTTGTGCTGGTCTATCATCTCAACGTTCTGCGCAAAGATGGCATGTCTTCGGCCGATTCACTGGCGGAAAAACAAAATAAATATTCATTACTGGTGGTGGATTCGGGGAATGGATTTGTCGACGCTATTAAGGCATCCTTGGTGAAGATTGGTTCCGGAGTTCACGTTACGGTTGCCAATCCCGAAGCACAGCCAGAAGGAAGTTTCAACGCCATTCTCTTAAATGGAGATGTAGCGGTGAACGCGCCCGAATGGATTCGCACGTTTAACGGTAGCAGGATCGTGGTCCGGAATGAAGCGAAAGACATCGTGTGGACAGAAGACGCGACGCAGGCAGCGCAATCGGTACAGAGATTGGCAGAGGGTCAGGAAATCCAAAAACAAAAAACGAGTCGTTCACCTTGGACCATAGCCATTTATGTATTTGCAGCCTTGTTTGCATTGCAATTGCTGTTCATGTTGCTGGCTTTAGGGATATCTCTTGTGGTCGGTTAATGTTTCTGATGTAAAATTACGCTCAATCATTTAGTGAGGAGATGCGCTATGAAAGTGACTGTCCTTCAAGAAAATCTTGCTCGTGGTCTTAGCATGGTTGCCAAGGCTGTCTCACCGCGCAGCACACTGCCCGTGTTGGCGAATGTGTTGATCGCCACGGATGAAGGGCGATTGCGCCTCTCCGCGACCAATCTTGAGATGGGCATCACCTGTTGGATTCCGGCGCGCATCGATGAAGAAGGTTCGACGACCGTCCCCGCCCGTACATTCTCCGACCTGGTCGGCACCCTGCCTAGTGATCAGGTTTTATTGAAGCTTGACCCAACTACACAAACGCTAAATGTGCGCGGGGGCACATCAACCAACGATATCAAGTGTATCGACGCTCAGGAGTTTCCGCCGCCGGCCGTCGCTGATTTCAACAATGCGGTACAAATCAATGTCGGCGATTTTCGTGAGATGATCCATCAGGTGGCGTTTGCGGCTTCGTCAGATGAGGCTCGCCCCGTATTGATGGGCGTTCTCGTCCAGGTGGATAAGGACAAGCTGACAATGGCAGCCGCCGATGGATTCCGGCTTTCTGTCCGGAAGGCGGTCCTTTCCACGCCTTCACCGGCTCCCGTTTCGGCGATTGTGCCTGCCCAGGCGCTAAAGGAACTCGCACGCGTCGCCACCGATGCCGACGAACCGATTTATATGGTGCTGCCCAAAGGACGCGGACAGATTGTCTTTCGTGTGAAAGATGTGGAAGTAGTCTCGCAGCTGATCGATGGCACGTTCCCCGATTACCAGCAAATCATTCCCCGCTCGTACAAGTCGCGCACCTTGGTTTCCACTGCTTCGTTGTTAAAAGCCTGCAAACAGGCAGAGATCTTCGCCCGCGAAGGCTCGAATGTGGCGCGCTTCAATATCAAGTCGGCGCAAGGCGAAATGCAGCCCAGCGAAGTAGAAATCTCTGCTACCTCGGAAGAGACGGGCAAGAACGAGACCATCGTCGAAGCAACTGTGGACGGCGGTGGGTTACTGATCGCCTTCAATGTGAAGTTTTTACGCGAGGCGCTGGAAGTGATTCGCACCCCGAATGTCGCTCTGGAGACCTCTGCGCCCAATGCGCCGGGTGTAGTCAAGCCAGTTGGCGATGATCAGTTCCTGCATGTGATCATGCCGATGCATCTGGGATAAAATATATTGATAAAATATATTATTAAACATAAAGGGACGGGCAGATGCCCGTCCCTTTACATTTAATTATGCGGCGGGCAACAGTACCTTGAATGTCGTCCCTGCCCCCGCCCCCTCCGACTCTGCCCAGATCTTGCCTCCTTGGGCTTCGATCAACCCTTTTGCGATGCTAAGGCCAATCCCTAATCCACCAAAGTGACGGGTATTCGGCGACTCGATTTGGTAGAACTCCTCGAAGATCTTTTGCAGCTTGTCGACCGGGATCCCCATGCCCTGATCCTGTACCCATGCCAAGATCTGACTGCCATCATTGATCGTGCCAATAACAACATCGCTTCCTTGGGGCG